>QMVF01000087.1 GCA_003660965.1 Microcaldota archaeon | reverse complement strand
GCTTGCATACCTGGCAGAGCATCCGCGCGATTATGCGAATGCATTGCGCAAGCTGCCCCGCGGCCTCACTCTGCTCTTTGTTCATGCATTGCAGGCCCAGATTTTCAACGAGGTTTTGAGCGAGAGGATTAAGGAGGGCGAAATTACTGCAGGCACAGCAAGCGACGAGGTTGGAAATCTGATTGGCTATGAAAGCAGGCTAACTGAGCGCGAGCGCGAGGTGCTTGAAAGGCATTCGCTCAAGCCGGAGTATTTCAAAATGCCGAGCATGCCAGAGCTGAGTTCAGGGGGTGCTAATAGGAAAGTGCTTGTAGAATTGAAGAATTTTGAATTCGTGCAGCAGGAAGGGAAAGGAATTTTCAGATTTGAGCTTGGAGCTGGAAGCTATGCTACTATTGCATTGCGCGAGTTCGTTGATTCTAAAAATTAAGTGCAGTTAACGAGCGCCTTTACTTCATCAACTGGCATGAGTTTAGAATAGGTTGCATTTTTGATTACAAGCGAGGGTGCAGAAGTTATGTTGTAGCGCATTGAAAGCACTTCAACCACATCCAGCTGGGTGCTTACAGGGAATGCAAATACGCGCACGTTGGAGCATTGCGAGCGCACCTGATCCAGTATGCCTCCCTGCACTATACAGTCCTCGCACTTCTGCTTATCATCGTAGAAAAAGAGTATGTGAGAGATGTTTTGGTGGTTGCACAATTGCACTTCCTGCATTGAGTAAAGGAATAGTTCTGTATTTGCTATAAAGTAGCTTTCCTTTACGCGCTCATAGCTTGAAAGTATGTTTGCCTCCTCATACTGCCTCATTAGTGAGGAGAGTTCGTAAATCTTCTCACTTTGAGTGCGCACCTTGCTTTCAATTATAGGGCAGAGCGAAGTGCCATTGCTGTCCCCGAACACCTGCATATAGAGCATAAGCTGCTGGGTTTCCTGCATCTCCCTGCTCACACTCTCAATATCCCCCTCCAGCTTGGCAAGGCGCTGGTCATCAAAGTATTTCACCACGTACATGCCGAGCAGGAAGAGTATGAGGGTTATGGCACCTGCCTTTATGTATAAGCTAACCATTCAATCACTTACCATTTGTACGGACTTCCGTTGACCTCGCGCACCAGGCCTACAAAGTAGGCTGTGGAGGTGAAGAGGTAGAAGAGCGGGAGGAAGATTGCAAGCGTGGGCAGATGGGAGAGCTTCAGGCTCTTTCTTGAAATCTCAAATGCACTTACCACTATAAAGCCCCAAACGAAGAGCGAGATTAGGAAGTAGTAGGATACGGATTGCATCGCAAGATAGTCGGTTGTGATGGGCACACGGGGCAATGCGTTGATCGAGAGCCAACCGAGTGTTTCGACTATCTTTGAGTAGAAGTCGCTAAAGTAGAACAGGATTGTGCGGCTTGCCATAATCAAGGTTGCGAATTCGACTACAAAGGAGTAGGGGAATACGAAGAGGCCTACATCTGAGAACTTTGGGTTGAAGAGCATGTGTGAATACTTCTTTCCATTCACCACCTTGCCCCTGTACCATCTAACCCTCTGCCTGAACAGCCCGCGCAGAGTTGAAGGCACTTCAGTATGAACGCGCGCATCCACTGTACAGCCAACCTTGTAGCCGCGCTCCTGTAAGCGCAATGCAATTTCCATGTCCTCAGTTATGTTGGTCTCGTCAAAGCCTCCAACTTCAAGCAGCACCTTGCGCCTATACATGCTCATGGGGCCAGGAGTTATGATGAGGCCGTCGAAAAGCGAGAGGCACTTGTCCCAGAAGCCGAATGCTATATAATATTCTATCTCCTGCAGCCTTTGAAGCAGGTTGCCCTTTTCCTGTGCGCATATGAGAACTGTGGAGGCTGCAAGCTTCTTGTTTTCGAATTTTGGAATCAGCTTTTCAAGCACATCGGGCTCTGGATAGGTGTCACTGTCTATGCATGCCACCAATTCACCGGTTGCCTGAGCAATTCCATCATTGAGTGCGGATGCCTTTCCAGAATTGTAGGGTCTTCGTATAACCTTCACCCCTTCAAACGAGCTTGCCTTTTCATAAGTTCCGTCCGTACTCCCATCATCAACCACTATCACCTCAAAAGGCTTTGGATATTTCATTGCCTTTACTGATTGCAGGCATTTTTCAATTGAAGCTCCGCTGTTGAAAGAGGGAATTATTACTGAAACCGTGGGCCAGCTTTTCGGAGCGCCGGGAGAAGGCAGCTTGCGCGCCTCTAAATACATTAATATATAGGCAACTGCTGAGTACATGAAGATGAAATTGGCTGTTATGAATATCCAGTAATAAGGGATTGCTGAGAAGAGGAGGTAGAGGAAGGCTAACGCGCCAAATAGGAACAGCCCGGTACGCAGTTTCATTTTGATCGCATCTAATACCTCTGGCCTTATTTAAAAACTTGCGGGCATGCGGAAGCTCGGCAAAAGCATTTATATAGGGCGAGTGCCAAAATGAGCTAGAAGATAAACATGGTAGCAAAAAAAATAAGTAAAGGGGAGAAGAAAGGTGAAAAAAAGGTAGAAGTTAAGCAGGCAAAGCAGGAGAGCAGGATCGGCTCTATTGACAGCTACTCATTTGATGCAAACGGAGTGAAGATTCACGTAAAGGTAAGGCAGGTTGACGAATTCGCCCCGCTTTACGAAGTTTTCACCCCTGTGGTTGAGGAAGGAACCAAATTATACATATTGAAGACTTTGAAGGGCCAGCTCATAAGCCAGGTGAAGCTTGGAATAAATGAAATAGTTGATCCCAAGCTTGCTTCTGAAGTGAGGAAGAAGTTTGAGGCAAACGCGCACAGACTGCTGGAGCAGCACTTTCCCTCCCTTCCAGAGGACAAGAAAGCCACGCTGGTTGCATTCCTTATAAATAACACTCTTGGACTTGGGGAGCTGGAGGCACCAATGGCTGATGAACAGCTTGAGGAAATCGTAATAAACAGCTCTACTGAGCCGGTATGGGTATACCACAAGAAGCATGGGTGGTGCAAAACTAATTTGAGGATCAAGTCAGAGGATATGATTTATGATTATGCAGCTGTAATAGGCAGAAGGGTGGGGAAGCAGATCAATACGCTCAACCCTCTTATGGATGCCCACCTGGTGACTGGGGACAGGGTGAATGCGACCCTTTTTCCAATCTCCTCGTTTGGAAATACCATTACCATAAGGAAATTCTCCCGCAATCCCTGGACCCTGCCGAATTTAATAGAGGCAAAGACCATATCGCCAGAAGTGGCTGCCTTAATCTGGACATGTATACAGAATGAGCTTTCGCTTCTGGTAAGCGGGGGCACAGGCTCTGGTAAGACTTCATTTTTGAATGCGCTCTCCTGTATGCTTCCTCCAAATCAAAGGGTTGTGAGCATAGAGGATACGCGCGAGCTCACCCTCCCCTCATTTCTGCAGTGGGTTCCGCTGAGCACCAGGGAGCCGAATGCAGAGGGAAAGGGCGAGATTACTATGCTTGACCTTATGGTAAACTCACTGCGTATGAGGCCTGACCGGATAGTTGTTGGTGAGGTCAGGAGGCAGAGGGAGGCTGAAATCATGTTTGAGGCTATGCACACTGGCCATGCAGTTTATGCTACCATTCACGCGGATAATGCTAATGAGACCATTTCGCGTATGACCAACCCGCCAATAAACATTCCGCGCACAGTGCTTGATGCGCTCTCCGGCATTGTAGTGCAGTTCAGGCACAGGAGGCTTGGTATAAGGCGCACCCTGGAATTCGCGGAAGTTTTGAAGAACGGGGAGCTGAACATAATTCACAGGTGGGATTTGAGGGATGACAAGTTGAAGGAAGTTAATCAGATGAGCGCACTTGTAAACACTCTTTCACTTTATGCAGGAATGACAAGCAAGGAGATTTCAGAGGATGTGAAGGAGAAGTCCGGGGTGCTGGAGTGGATGGTAAAGAACGATCACAAGAGCGTTGATGATGTGGGCAAGGTAGTTGCACGCTATTATGCAGAGCCTGACAAAATACTTACAATGGTTGAAACCGGCAAGCCTTGGGATGCGCTGAAG
>QMVF01000086.1 GCA_003660965.1 Microcaldota archaeon | reverse complement strand
CCCTCTTATAGCATCCGCCGAACACTGTATCAACCCACCTAGGCGAGCTGGCACCCGTAATGTAAGCCGCGTCCCCCGCCCCGAAGGGATGTGAGATTGCCTGCACCACAGCTTTGGCAAAAGCTGTCTCGCGTGCCGGGAGGGCGACCCTTACACCTCCCACGTTGTCTGCTCCATATTGACCGGAGTATTGGACGCATTTGGATATGTAGTCTTTTTCGTAGACTGCGTGTGCCCCCATGATTATTATAAAATCGCCCTCTGAAGCAGAAACGCCGAGGTTAAAGGCACAGGGCGTGGTCTTTCTTTCGTTATCGACCAGTTTTACAAATGGATATTTGCGCGCATAGTTTTCAATAATCTCTCTTGTACCATCCACGCTCATGCCGTCTATAGCGAGGATTTCCATTCTGTCTTTCGGATAATCGTTTAAGAGGAGTGACTCCAAGCACTTCTCAATATGCTTTTTCTCATTGCGCATCGGTATGATTACGGAAACCCTCGGCATCGAATTATCATCTATCTTATTGGCCATAATCACTTATTGAAAGCTTAATCGAGCTACGTTGAAGCAGGACTTTAATACCCGAGCCTGCGTTTCATTTAACATGGTGGTTCCTTAATGGCTTTTCTGAGAAACTTCACCGAGTGAGCGTCCCAGCCCATCACCAGATTTTGTTGGGGTATGCTCTCCATAATTCGCTCTGGAGGCAGGTTTTTGCGCAGGTTGTGCTCAATAAATGCACCATTCTGAGCTGCTGAATGGATAAGCTCCTCCAATAAACCAGTTTCCCTGTCCAGCACGTTCAAATTTCTCAGAAAGAGCCCCGGGTGAACCCACACTCTAACATATTTCTCCCATCTGCCGTTTGAAAACACCTTTTTGAGTGAATCACAATACAAACCAAGGTCTGAAGGGAATGAATGGCAGGCAACGCAAAGGATCTGTATCTTCGACAGGACTTCGTCGGATATGTCCAGGTCGCCCCCGGGCAGAATCTTTGCTTCTGCGCCCGTCCAGATATCAAGCCGGGGAAATTGCTCTCTGGCCTCGCGTATTTCAGCAATGTACTTGTCAAAGTCATATTCGAGCTGCTTTCTCACGTGCTCTGTGAAAAACACAGCTTCCAAACCATTGTGGACGGCAAAAGAGCAGTATTCTTCTATGGTGCTTGAGCCATCAGTATGGTTTGTGTGAATGTGAAATATATGTCTCTTATTCAGGCAAATTTTAAACTTTGCCAGCAGGTTTGCCTTCATCTGTCGCTACACCGCCCCAATAACGCTTAAACTTAAGCCCGTCTTTCAGGTTTGTTTTGTCAAGTTTTATCTTGCTGCCCAGGGCTGCTGCCACGGCGTAATAGATCACGTTGAAACCTGCGAAAACTGACGCAACCATTGTGCCTTGTACTCTTGGATTGCACTCGAGGAGTTTCGGGATCCCTTCTTCTGAAAGCTTGAATTGAAACCCAAAACAATATCGGAGGTCAAGAACCTTTGCCAGCTTTGAGGAATACTCCACGAGGTCTTGCCTCAAGTCGACCCTGGCGTTGAAAGTTATTCCGCTTCTGATCTTTTCTCTCAACCTTGGTATGACTATATACTCATGTCCATCGCTAAAAACGTCAGTCGTATACTCATCTCCTGGAAGATATTCTGAAACAAGCAACTCGGGCCACTTTCCCTGGCTCAACAGGCCGGTCAAATCATCCAGAGAGATTTCGATTCCCTCGGGCTTTTCGGCCAGGAATCTCTCGACAGTCCACGGTTCTTCACTCAGGATTCTCAGCCCCCGCATTCCGTTTGACACCCTTGGTTTCACAACCACCTTTTTCTGGGGATATCCAAGCAACTCCACTGCCTCAAGTAAAGTAGTTTTCGAGTCTGTACGATGATAAGCCGGGTATGGTACGCCTGTTTCCTCTGCCTTCTGCAGGAGCAGGAACTTGTCGTTCGCTATTTCTATGCTCTGCGCCGACGAGACCACGACAGCGACCCCGGTCGAAGCAAGTGTCTCAATACTCTTGGATAGCCTGGCTACCTCTCTTGTCGTCTGCGGAAGAATGACGCTGATACCCTCCCTTTTCACTATCTGCAGCAAGGACGGCAAATACTCATCGCTCTCTGGGGGCGGAACTTGGATGAAGCCATCGGCGAGGTATTTGCCTACAACGTCGTCCTGAATGTCCACTACTAAGATTCTGAAAGGCCTCTGGTGCGGATTATTTCGCAGGGCATAGATAGTGCCTGCGATTCCAGGCGCGCCGCCGCCCGTAATCAGAATCGTTGTCCATTTTTCAGCTACACTACCCATCTTACAACCTCGAAGGCCTCAGCATAGTCCACACCTATTTGAACGCCCCGTGTTTTTGCAAGACTGCGGATGAATTCCTCAGTAGCATATGGTCTGTGGCGTTGGGACTCATAGGCTTTCAGTGCCTCTATCTTCTTGTCCACGTGCTCTTTCTCCAGCTTGATGAAGCCTTGCGTGTGAAAGGTTATGTTGTTCCAAGGTATTTCATAACCCAGGATACTTTTCTGCTTGAAAGCGCGCATGCCTTCCATCGCTACTGTGTGATGGTCCTGGTGCAGGTCGTTCGGAGAGGGAATGAAAACCACGTCAGGATTGATTCTTTTCTTTATCTTCACCAATTCCTCCAGTATGTCTTGCCTGATATAGTTGAGCTTCCTGACCTCAAATTTGTAGATTATCAAATGCGATTCTGGAATGCCCAATCTTCTTGTCGCCTCTCTCACCTCCGTTTCCAGGATATTCTTGGGCATTCCTGGCGGGACTGACTTTTCGGCTGTTGAGAACGTCACATAAAATACTTTTTTCTTCTCAGCAACAAACTTGGCAATCGTTCCTCCGCACCCGAACTCTCCATCGTCCGTATGCGGGACCAGAATCAGGACAGTCTGCAAGTCAGGCATTTCCTCATTCTCCCAGATATTCCTAAATGGATTCGGCTGGTCTGCAAACCCCGCGAGAAAAAAGATACTCCCGTGAACAATTTATGCACGTCGCGTGTTGCGCCTTTTCCTCAAGCACATGCCCGCATACGCAACACCAACCTGTCAGTTTAGCAGGATTGCCGTAGCACAGCCCGAAATCGGGAACATTATTTGTCACGACGGAGCCAGCGCCAGCGAAAGAGTAGCGTCCCAAGGTGACACCTGCAATGATAGTTGCGTTCGCCCCGATTGTGGCTCCTTTTCTCACAACTGTTTTCACATAGGTGTTCTTCTCTTTGGGGAACTCCGCCCTTGGGCGTAATACATTGGTAAAAACCATGGATGGCCCACAAAATACGTCATCTTCTATAATTACACCTTGGTAGATCGAAACGTTGTTTTGTATCTTAACGCGATTACCTATAACGACACCAGAGCCTATAAAGACATTCTGACCAATATTACAGTTTTTGCCTATCTTTGCACCCGACATCACGTGCGAGAAGTGCCATACTTTGGTACCTTTACCTATCTGCGCACAGGGGTCAACATAACTTGAAGGATGCACAAAGTACGTATCTGACGACATTACCGAGTGCCTCCCTTTGTCAAATCTGAACTACTGTTTAAAGCTTTTTGAGCTGCTTCTAAAACCTCGACCACTGCTAGGCCGTTTCTGCCATCAGAAAGAGGTTTTTTCTTGTTGCGCACGCAATCAAGAAAGTGGCTGCACTCAATCCCGAGAGGCTCTTTCATCTTGACGTGAGGAATGTAGATGTCCCCTTGTGTCAGGGTAACAGCCTCCTCGTATGAAACGAATTGCTCACTGACCTTGGCTCTCTTGTCGTAAATCTTTATCTTTTCCACTGGTTGCATATCGTCAAAGACCGCCATCTTTTCGCTGCCCACGATGGTAATCTTTCGTTCCTTGTGCGGGTCCAGCCAGCTCAAGTGCAAATGCCCCATCCTGTTCTCTGGAAACTTAAGAGCAACAAAAACCACGTCCTCGATGCCTTTTCGCAAGTAGCAGGTTCCCGTGGCAGTTACGCCAACGGGCGCCTCGCCGAAGAGATAAAGCATCACAGATATATCATGTGCCCCCAGACTTGAAAGCGCATTT
>QMVF01000085.1 GCA_003660965.1 Microcaldota archaeon | reverse complement strand
TTTCGCCCGAAAGCGTGTTGAATATTTTCATAAGCTCAGCTCAGTTGCCCACAAGTATATTTCCGCCGCTGATCGGGTATTCTACAAGAACAGAATGCGTGCCTGCAGAGTTCAAGAACTGCAAATTAGGGCCTTCAGAAAGCGGAAATGCAGACATGCTTACCACATCTGTAATGCCCGCGCTGGTTCTCATTGTAAATACAATTTCGCCCCCATATGAATGATCTGATGCACTAACGCTTTCCACTCCCTCCGGAATATCAAGCTGCACAACCACCTTGCTTCCAGGTCCCATTCTCCCAACCTGATCTGCAACTGTCGCCAGCCTTACACTGCTCTCACTAACCGATGCAACTGCCGCTTCTTCATTGAACTCCCCTGCTTGGGTTAAAAGCAAGTACATAAGGGGCAGCATAAAGAGTATCAAAAAGCCGATAATTGCAATAACTTCAACGCTTATCTGACCTCTTGTTGAGTGCATAGGTGGATTCAAGGGCACGACTTTATTAATTCTTTTCCCCATTAGCCAATCATGCCTGATTCAGGAAGCGAGACGAAGAAGAGGAAGGCAGAACATGTTGAGCTCAGCCTGAAAACCGATGTGGGCTATGGTAAGTCAACGGGCTTTGAGGATGTGGAATTCATCCACCATGCACTTCCAGAGCTTGATTTTGACAAGCTCGACACGAGGAGTAAACTATTCAACAAGCCAATTTCAGCACCCTTTATAATTTCAAGCATGACTGGCGGCTATCAGGGTGCAGAGAAGATAAACAGAGCGCTTGCAAAGGCTGCGCAGGAGATGGGAGTTGGGATGGGGCTGGGCTCGCAGAGGGCAATGATTGAAAGCAATGAGCTGGCTTCAAGCTACAATGTGCGAAAGGAGGCGCCCGACATCCCGCTTTTCGGTAATATCGGTATTTACCAGCTGAAAAAATATTCACCTGAGAAAATAGAGGATGCGGTGAGCAAGATTGAGGCTGATGCACTAGCAGTCCATCTGAACCCCTTGCAGGAAATTGTGCAGCCTGAAGGTGATAGGAATTTCAGCAGTTGCCTTAAGGCACTTGAAAAATTATGCTCAAAGCTGAGCGTGCCAGTAATTGCAAAGGAGGTTGGAGCAGGCATTTCAGGCAAGGTTGCAAAGATGCTTGAAGATGCGGGAGTGAAATACATTGATGTAAGCGGAGCTGGAGGAACCAGCTGGAGCGCAGTTGAAATCAGAAGGGGAAGCAGACACAGAGAGTACTGGAATTGGGGCATACCTACAGCAGTGGCAGTTGCGGATTCGGCAAAGCACAGCTCACTTCCGCTCATAGTTTCAGGAGGAGTTAGGAACGGGCTGGATGTTGCAAAGGGCATTGCACTGGGCGCAAGCTATGGAGCTGCAGCCCACCCATTCTTAAAAGCAGTTAGTGAAAAGGGAGTGAAGGGTGCGGTAAGCGAACTAAAATACTGGCGCGACTCATTGAAAATTGCAATGTTCTTAACTGGAAGCAGCAATTTGAAGCAGCTTTCAAACTCCCGCCTTCTAATACTCGGAAAAACTGCGGAGAGCTTTGAGCTTTTGGGCCTCAAGCCAGCTGGTTATGCTTCGCGCTGAAATAGGGTTGAATTATGGCTGATCTTGAAGAAGTTTTACGCAAGCATGCGCTCAAAAATGCGCAGGAGCACGGAAAGGCGCAGGTAAAGGCAGTTGTAGGTAGGGTTTTAGCTGAAGTGCCGGATGCCAAGAAGAATATGAAGGAAGTCATAAGCAAGGCAAATGAGATTGTGGGAGAAGTTAACCGAATGAGCAAGGAGCAAATCGAGGAAGCGCTTAAGAGCTACACGTTTGTTGAGAAGAAGGAGGAGAAGCACGGCCTGCGCCTGCCCGAGGCCGAGAAGGGAAAAGTAGTTACCCGCTTTCCGCCAGAGCCCAGCGGCTACCCCCACATAGGGCATGCAAAAGCAGCCTTTTTAGACTACGAGGCTGCCAGGCAGTTTGATGGAAAGTTCATTCTGCGCATTGATGATACCAACCCAGAGAAGGAGAGCGAGGAGTATGTGAAGGCAATTGAGGAAGGACTGAAATGGCTTGGAATTGAATGGAATGAGGAGAGCTATGTAAGCGACAGCATGTTGAAGCTCTATGATTATGCAGAAAGGCTCATTGAAACGCGCGATGCTTACGTATGCACGTGCGAGCAGGAGAAAATAAGGGCTAAAAGAGCTGCTGGAATGGGCTGTAAGTGCAGGGAGCGCGAGGCGCATGAAAACAGGAAGCTCTGGGATGCACTATTGAAGAACAGCTCGGGTGCAAAGGGTATTTTGAGGTTCAGGGGAGATATGGATTCGCTTAATACAGCAATGCGCGATCCTGCACTTTTCAGAATTATAAAGAAGAGGCATTTCAGGCAGCACTTCAAATACCATCTCTGGCCCTTGTATGATTTCGAAGCACCGATAATGGATTCGCTGGAGGGAGTTACGCATGCCATGCGTACAAAGGAGTATGAGCTGCGTGATGAACTTTATTATGCAATTCTGCACGCGCTCAATCTGCGCAAGCCCCTTCTGGTTGAATTCTCGCGCTTGCAAATAAAGAATGCGCCTGTGAGCAAGCGCCTTCTCAACCCGCTCATAGAGAAGCACAAGGTAAAGGGATGGGATGACCCAAGGCTTCCTACTCTGGCCGCTCTAAAGAGGAGGGGAATTCAGCCTGATGCCATACGCACATTCGTACTTTCATTTGGCCTAGGCAAGGCTGAGAGCGAGCCTGGCTGGGAGGCCTTGCTTGTTGAAAACCGCAAGCTTCTGGACCCAAAAGCCCAGCGCCTGTTCTTCGTACCCTCGCCCGTAAAGCTTGTTGTAAAGAATGCATTGGTACGTGAAGTCGAACTAAAATCCCATCCTACAAATGAAAAATTAGGTACCCGCAAACTCGCTGCCTCTGACGAGTTCCACCTGGCCGAGTTGGATGCAGATGACCTCAAAGCGGGCGAGGTTTTCAGGCTCAAGGATTTGATAAATGTAAGGCTTGAGAAAAAATCAAAAGGCCTGCTGGAAGGCACTATAGCAGGCGAGGAGCCCATGCCCAAGAGAAAGGTTCAATGGGTGAGCAAGGGAGCTCTAAAAGCCTCTGTTCTAGTTCCGGGCGATTTGCTGGTGGATGGAGAGTATAATGAAAAGAGCCTGCAGGTAGATAAAGGGCTTGTAGAGCCCAGTGCCAAAGGGCTTGAGCAGGGAGCAATAGTTCAGTTTGAAAGGTATGGTTTTTGCAAGCTCGACGATAAAAGTAAAATGCAATTCATATTCACAAACCCCTAGTTATTCGGCAATTGACGTGCATGGATTTAAATATACTTCATTCGTTGCCTAGCCGATAGGGATGCACAAGTGGTAGTGCGCACGTTATGTTTGTAAGATAGCGCAATTCCCTAGAGGTGGTGTAAAATGGCAGCAGATTTTATAACGAACCTGGCAATGTGGTATGAAGCTAACTCCCACATAGTATTTGGAGTATTGCTCGTACTGCTCGGTCCGTTCTTTGCTCAGATGGTGGGCGGGTTCGTGAAGTATGGTCTGAAAAAGGCCAAAGTAGAACGCTGGCTGCGTGAGCACGGGCTTCATGACTCAGTTGCAGGCATCTCTCCCTTGTCTGTAGTCGTGACCTTGGTCAAGCTCGCGGTATTCCTGCTCTTCTTGAAGTGGGGCGCTGACATAGCCATGATACCTGGCGTCAGTGCAGATGCCGGCAACTTTGTAGCCTTCATGACCAACGTCATATGGGCAGTGATCATTCTGTCTACTGGTCTGATAATAGCAGACTACATTGGTGACAGGATGAAGAAGGCCAGAGGCGTGCTCTTCTCAGGCGTGGTAGCGCTTGCAGCTGAGGGCTTGATAATATATCTTGCCTTGGTTGAGGCGTTCAATGCGCTTGGAAGACGTGCTCTGGTAACCCTGATGACCAACCTGTTCAATGCAATGGTGTATGGAATTGCACTTGCAATTGGTTTGGCATTCGGTCTTGCCTTTGGACTTGGTCTCAAGGACCAGATTGCAACAGTCGCTAGGGACAAGAGCAGCGACATCGGCATGTTCTTGAAG
>QMVF01000084.1 GCA_003660965.1 Microcaldota archaeon | reverse complement strand
TCTGATGGCAGGCCTAATTCTATGGTTCCTCGGTCTTTTCGGCATAAGATTTTTCTGAGCCTAACTGGCATAACTATTTATACTCGACCAGCAATGAGCTTACGAACTCATGAGGTGGTTGAATGCGTGCTGATGCAAAGAGCGTTCTGGGCGGCGTGCTGCTGTTCTATGGAATTGAAAAAATTCTGAATGCAATAGATTTTTCAATAACCAGCTTCAACTTCGGCTTCGAAGGCCCTGGCGCAAGCATCGTGCTTGCAGTTCTTGCACTGGTAATTGCGTATTTACTCGTAAAGTGAGCTTACTTAACTAGCAGCCTGAACAAAAGCCAGAGAATGAGCAGAATAAGAGCCACATACATTACTAGGAAAGAACTGAAGTTAATGAAATCACAGAGCAGATTGAACTGTTTGCAGGCAAACTTGGCGAAGCTCCTTTCACATTTCCTCAGCCTGCGTACAAGCCCTTTAGCCATAATTCCCGTAATTATAATTTCAAAAAATGATAAAAAGCTACCCATGCTTACTCAGAAGAATGATCTGTAAACTACAAACAATGCACCCGAAGTACCAATTCCCGCAAGCAGCCCAGTAAAGAACCTCCTAGCATTGTTGCTCTTAATCAAAGCAAAGAACTGAAGCATTCCATCTATAGCAATCGGAACCAGCGTACTCAAAAGAAGAAGAAAGGCAAGCACACGATCCTGCAAGTAAAGATTCCAAACCGCGCCTGATAAAAAAATCAAACCGAAAATAACTCCTATATAAATGCCTGTGCAACGGCTGCATATAGGCATCCTCTTCCCGCCAATTGCAAAGCACCGCTCGGGCCTTCCATGGCAGAGCAGGCTCATGCACTGGGGCCCCCTACAAGCATTCCGAATAATATGAACAGCACTATTATAAGAACTATGATTGCACAGCAGCAGCCCGAGCCCGCTTCCCCACTATCAAAATAACCAAATGCCCCCTTAACCTGCTGCTTCTTTACAGGCATCTCCGGCTTTGTGCTCTCAGCCCCTTTGCTTCCGGCACTTCTCTTCTTTTTTGCAGGGGCTTTTTTTGAAGCAGATTTTTTCCTAGGCATTTCTTCACCCCTTCAACCAGAAAATGGGCTCAAGTATATAAAAAGTTAAGCATGATGCGGTTTTCCTTTACACGCATTACGCAAGCGTAATGGTGCGCCTTTCCGCTTACGTGGAAAGAGCGACGCTTTTTCTAAGAGGGTTATTTTACGTTAACGCTTCCCGCTTTTTGCTTCGCAAAAAGGGCATCTTTTTCCCGAAGGGAAAAAGCTTGTTGGGATATGCAAGGAACGAGCCCGTCTGAGTGCGAGCGACGAAGCAACCAAAAAGGGTTAATGCAGGGGGCACAACCCAAGAGTAAAGCTAGGGTCTTGGAATCGTCATTTGAACGAAAGATACCAACGCTCGTACTCCTTGTGCGTGGCAAAGCATCTGAGAACGTGCAGGCATTCATTTTCAAGTCTATAAACGAGCCTTGCCTGCTTTGTTATCTTCTCGACGAACCAGGGAAGGCCGTGCTTCATATGCCTGCGAGGAGGCATCTTTGACAGCTTCTCCAGATGCTTTTTGATATGTTTTTGAAGTTGCTTTTCTAACGACAAGAAGTCTGCTTCCGCATGATGTGAGAATACGACTTCCATCTAAAGCCCTGCCTTTTTCATCACTTTCTTCATAGATATCCATTTCTTGCCAGCCATTTGCTCCATCTCGTACTCTACTCCTCGGCTCACCAAACGTACTTCCTCTTCCTCCATTTTTCTTTCGAACTCTATCAGGGCGTGCCTTATGGCCTCCGTCTGGTTGCCGGCATAGCCCTTCTCTACAATGCGCTTGAGTATGGACTCGTATGGCGCGCCCAAATTCACGTTCATATGCTCACCTACTGCATTATTTATTGATACAATGAGTATTTAATGGTTGCGCATGGATTTCAGCAACTTTTCCGCCTCACTTGAACATGCGCAGCTTGCTTGAGCCCTTGGCAAAGCGTATTTTGGCAAAGTCTGCAATCTGGCGCTTGGTCTTGGACGACAGCTTGGCGCGTTTCAGCACATCCAGTGCCTTGGCGAAGTCCGTCTGGCTTTTGTACATCACGTAGTCGTTCATGCCTCCCTGTCCTGCTCGATGACCTATTTATAGGCTGTTCTAGGTGCGCAACTAAGGTGAGTTAGGGTATTGACGAGCACCTTCGGTAGGATTACGGGAAGAAGCAGGATGCAGGGGGCAGGATTTTCGTTTGTTTCTTTTCGCAGGCCTTTTCTTTTTGAAAGAAAAGGCCTTTCGAACCTGCGCAGCCACTAAAGGCACAGGGTTTCGTAAAGACTAAACCACGGGGGTTTAGAAAGGGGGCGAAGCCCCCTTCTTTCCTAAGCCCTGCGCATTTGGTCGGCCTTCCCGCGTTTCTTTTTCGCGGGCGTTTTTCTTTTCTAAAGAAAAAGGCCCTTGACCAGACTCTGCCACCCCTGCATCAGGAACCAAGGTTCCCGATACCCTCCTCTCATTTACGCACGGCGATAAGATATAAATACCGCACCCAATAAACATGCATGAATTCGCTTAAACTGGCAGGTTCGATGATTATTCTGCTTCTTATGTTCGGCTGTGTGAGCGAGTCCCAGCTGTTCTCGGAGAAGGAAAAGATAGTTGCATATGACGAGCTAGATACTGATGGAGATGGAGAGTACGATACTTGGGCCTATTCTTTTGCGCCTCTTGAAATTGGCTCGAACATGACTATTTCAAGGGCTATGCTTGTGAAGCAATTGGATGGGCATTATAATGTGAGGAATATATTGTATGTTGATAACAGCCGATCAGAAGCCCTATTGTCGGAAATAATAATTTCAGAGAGGATTCCTTCAGAGCTCACTACCTCGCCTTCCTCCATAAATTTTGAAACCAACTATACGCGCCAGACTGGACAGAAGCCGCTGGTTTACGAATGGCGCATTGCTGGTGCGGGAGCAGGTGATAATACTACAATAGCCTACAGCGTGCTTACAGCTATGCAGGTGGACAGGGAATGGGTTGAAGATAATGTGGTTAGTCCGAATGTTAAGGTGTATGTTGGGGATCCGTTCACCTATCCGCTGGTAGCAAGCACCTTCGCCCACATATCCGGCCTGCTTTTCAAACTCATTCCCTCGGTTGGCTTTTACCCTTCGATTGCACTGGTGCTTGCAATCATACTTGCAGGTGCGTATGCGATCTGGACTGTTGTGAGGTTTGTTTACCACGTAGTTCTTGCAATTAAGGAGAGACAGAAGCTAAAGGATATGATTTATGAATTTGCAGGTGGGGGTGAGCAGAACAATTATCAGTACTTGATAATTGGAGCTGTGCTTTTGATAGCGGGCTTTGGAATTACAAATTTCCTAGATTCTCAGCCGCCAATAGTTGTGCCTGATGTGGACTTTGGGGAGGTTTTGAGCACATATACTGAAAACCCTCTGAGCGCGCTCGGCTCCCTTATGATTTTGCTCGGCGTGCTTGCGCTGTTCTTCGTGCTTGAGGATGTTGTAAAAGGTCTTGTTCTTGGGAAAAGGTATTATGAGGCTATTAGGAGGCCTGCTGAAATTGAAAAGGCAATTAGGGAGAGTGAACTTATGGATCATGCAGAGCATCTGCGTGATGAGGTTGGGCAGAAGCTTCACAATTTGGAAACGCTTTCTGCAGCTGGCTTCAAGTTCAAGGATGAGATTGCTCTGCTGGAGGCTGTACTTGGAGGGCTTGACAAGGCAGAGGAGCTGGCACTAAAGCATGAGGAGCAGGAGGCAAGGGGGCTGCTGGCTGAAGCTAGAAGAAAGTATGATGCAGCAAGGGCTAAGATGCTGAAGAAGATGGAGCTTGCATCCAAGATAAGGGCTGAGGTTTCAGATGCCTATTCAACGAAGAGCGAGGTGGAAGCTACGTTCATAGAGGCAAAGAGGCTGAATATGAATGTGGCATCTGAGAACAAAAAGTATGCAGATGCGGAAATCGATGATGCGCTGATTAAGGCTATGGAGCTGGTTGAGCAGAACAAGCTTGAGCAGGCATCAAAGAAAATAAGCGTGGCAAAGAGGGCTTTGCAGCCAATAGTTGCCTCTT
>QMVF01000083.1 GCA_003660965.1 Microcaldota archaeon | reverse complement strand
CCTTCAAAAGCTTTGGCTTCTTCTTGGCAGCCTCAGACCTTTCAACCTCGGATTCCTTCAGAATTATTTCAATTCTTGCAGTTTCATAATCATGCCTCATTGCCCTTCCCTTTGGTGCAAGGCGGGGGTAGGTTCTGTGCTTGTTAGCGCTTATGTGGGCAATGTAGGGAACCTGGATTCCGAGTGCAGTTGCATTTGCAAGCGCATTCTCAAGCACCTTGCGCACCAAGCGCGCGGCCTTCTTCGGATATCTTCCCTTCTTGCCTCCAAGCTCGCGCCTGTCCCCAGTCCGCTTGCCATGCCTCTGGTGATAGCGCACTGCAACCTGACCCTTTGCAATCAGATCAAGCCTAGTAAGGGCAGGCTCTGCAAGCGTGCCTCTCACATCCGTGCACACCTCGCACAGATCCTTGTAAGATGCGTCGATGTCATAGGCTTGCGCTCGCGCAACCTTTTCGCCTTCCTTGGCCCTATAACCATATCCAAACTCAACCATAAGCACACCTTACTTGAGAGGTATGAACTTGCTCCCCCTAGTTGCACCAACTCCTGGGCCGGAGTGAAGAACCCTGCCAGTTGAATGCGAGAACTCACCAAGCCTTCTTCCAATCATATCAGAAGTTATTACTATAATTTTGAACTCCTTACCATTGTGAACTCCAAATTTCAGTCCAACCCAGCTAGGCAGAACCACTGCTTCACGCACATGGGTTTTTATAAGCTCGTCTTTTCCTGCCTTCTTTGCACGTTCAACTTTGGCAAGCAGCTTCTTCAGCCTCTTATTATTCCTGTTAAGAAATCGTCTAGCTCTTGAATCAACCAGAGCTTTGAATTCCTCTAAGCTGAGGGCTTGCAGCTCCTCAAGCGATTTTCCTTTGAAAAGTTTTCTTCGTGCCATTTCGGTTCACCATCTACTTCTTTTTCTGAGATTTCTTCAAAGTTTCCTTTGCTGCAGAAGTTCTTCCAGTTGTGCGCGGTGCAAGATGACCAACCTTTCTACCCGGCGGGGTGCCTCTTGCCATGGTGGTGGGCTTGCCTGCATGATGCTGACCTCCACCAAAAGGATGGTCCACTGCATTCATTGCAACCCCGCGCACCTTTGGCCACTGCAGATTGCGTGCTTTTGCAATATGATACATCTTTCCAGCCTTCAGCATTGGCTTCTCCTTATGACCTCCGCCGCATACAACTCCCACCTGAGCCCTGCACCTTGGATCGAAAGACTTTATTGATTTGGATGGAAGGCGCACGTTTACACTGTTGGATTCATGGGAAATTACAAAGGCAGCAGTACCGCATCCGCGTACGAACCTTCCCCCATCCCCCATCGCAGCTTCTATATTATATATAGGGGTGCCGTCTGGAATTTTGGAAAGCGGAAGAATGTTACCGGAAGCAACTTCTGCATCCCTTCCGCTTTCAACGATTGCGCCTACGTAAACTCCTTCAGGCGCTATTAGCATTCTACTCTCCCCGTTTTCAAATTGGACTCTCATAAGAAGCGGGCCTCGTGATGGATCGTCAACGAGCTCGATCACCTTGCCCTTCAAACTTCCCTCGCGCTCAATTGAATCATAATTTCTGAACTCAACCTTTGCCTTGAACCTGTGCGATGGCCTTCTGAAGCTAGGCGAACCCTTTCCCTTTCTTTGCTGGTTAAGTGGTTTTCCCATTTAGACACCTACGGTTTCTAAGACTTCCCATCCATATGCTTATGCAATCTTCAGCTTGGCTGCAACCTCGTCTGCAGAGAAGCCAGGCTTCAATTTTACAAACGCCTTCTTCCTCCCGTCAAGAGTTATAAGGGTGTTTATGCTCTCAACCTGGACTTCAAACTCCTCCTCAACTGCCTTCTTGATTTCCTGCTTAGTCGAATCGCGCTCGACTATAAATATTATCTTATTCTCCCGTTCAATCATCCCAACTGCCTTTTCAGTTGTTATTGGGTAGAGCAAAACCATAAATTCACCATGACTTCAGTTTTTCAAGCGCGCCCTCGCTGTAAACTGCCAATCTGCCTGCATGCGTGCCTGGTGCAAGCACCTTTGCGCTCAAATTCTCTACAAGCACCACATCAACTCCTGAAATGTTCCTCGCACCCTTTACAATTCCCTTATCCTCGCCCACTATTATTACAAGCGAACGCGGCCTCTTGGTACCGCCCCTTCTTCCTGAATGCACCCCGCTTCTTGGCTTTGAATTCCTCTTTGCCCTCTCAAGATCTGATGAAAGGCCCAGCTTTGCAAGCAGCTCCTTCACATCTTTGGTCTTTGAAAGCGTCTCGAGTGCATTTTCAACTACAAGGGGGTATGATTTGGCTCCATCCACTGCATGGCCTCTTGCCTTCACTGTTTTTTTGTCAGCGGTTGCTGCAAGAGCACTCCTCACAGCCTTCTTCCACTCCTTATCATTGATTTTTTCAACTATAAGCTTCTCGGGCTTTGGCGGATGGGCCCTTCTTCCCTTTGCTGAATGTGGAACCCTTCTCACCTTGCCAAACCTTCCCTTGGGAAGCTTCTCGCGCGGAAGCCTTGAAATTCCCCTGTTCTTAATAGCACCATAAGATTCCTTTCTTCCCCTATAATCAGCACTAGTTTCCATACCCGCCCATCGGTAAGCACCCTTGGGCTGCCTCTGCCTGCTCTCCTCTGCAAGTACAGCGCGCGCTATCAAATCACTGCGCACCGGCTCACTGAACAGGGCTGGAAGCTCTACGCTTCCCTGAGCCTCGCCATTCAATGAATAAATATTTGCTTTCATAAATCATCAACCCTGCCTTGACCTCAGTGATATTGATTTGATTTCAGGAGTTTTGAGCGCTACATCATGCTTCCTCATCGATTTTCTGAGCTTTATCAGCCTCTTTGCAGGGCCTGCTATCGAGCCCTTTATCAGAATATAATCATTCCTCAGTATGCCATAGCGCGGGAAGCCGCCCTTTGGTATCACTTCCTCGGGCTTGCTGCCTATTTTCAGAATGCGCTTGTTGTACTCAGTCCTTGTATGAAAGCCCATCTGGCCTGCCATTGGTGCAGTGTACATAACCTTTGCAGGATGCCATGGGCCCAAGGTACCTACATGCCTTCTCTTGCCAGTAGACTTTCTTCTCTGCATGGCAACGCCAAGCCTCTTTACAGCACCCTGCAAACCCTTGCCAGTAGTAACTGCAATCGCATCCACATACTCCCCATCCTTGAAAACATCGCCCACTTTGAGCTGCTTGCCAAGCACGGATTTGCAGTAATCATACTTCTCCTTCACGCTCTTCCCACCAACTGCAAGCTCCATTCTCACAGGCTTTTTGGAGCCAGTGCCTGTAGAAGAGGGGTCTGTGAATACGAGAAGAGTTATGTCAACCAAAGTATCAAGCTTTGCCTCAATTTCCTTTGTACCATCAGGCCTCTTGGTAAAACCAATGCGCTTCAGAATCTTCTCCTCGCTGGTTACAACATCACATAAAACGCGCTTTCCCCCGGTGCCGGGTGCATAGGCCCTCAGGCCATATACGGTAAGCGGAGGAATTTCAATAACCGTTGCAGCAGTTGAAACTTCAAGGCCTTTGGAAGGAGAAGACGAATCATCAACCATTTGAACTGAAGTCATTCCAGCTTTATAGCCAGCAAAGCCCAGCGGACCGGGCGCTTCAACAGGGGGCCAGCTAGTTATGCGCGCATTCATTGAGCGTGCGCGCTTGCGCGGTCTGTATGCAACAGATCCTCTCTTGTGGCCTTTAAGGTGTGCCATTTAAAACAACCCAAAGATTTGCCCTCCCGAGGAAGGGTAGTGTCTTCAGATTTCCTTATACCTGAAACCTTCGCTTTCGTAAGAACTACGACGAAGAAGTGGCTATGTATAGCACACCAAGCATTTAAATAGGTTTTCGTGGGTTTGCGGGCGGTCGTACGGAGGCTTCCTAGCTGCAGTTGTGGCGGGTAGACAACATACTCTAGGGCTATAGGTTAAAATGCGTCGATCCTACGTCGTAAAAAGCGAGCGGGAATAAGTTAATAAGCATATACAGCTGCATCATGGGAATTGGCCAGCGCAGCCGTAATGCGCGGAGGTGGGTGGAATGGCAGGCAAGAAAAAGAAGGAGGAGTAAGGAAAATATGACTGTAAAACAAACCTCGCTTTGACGAGAATTGCTTTACTTTTTACCTACTTTTCATCTGCGCCTTCTTCGCCTT
>QMVF01000082.1 GCA_003660965.1 Microcaldota archaeon | reverse complement strand
CCCTTAGGCCCCGCCCTTGGCCCGCTTGGAGTGAACATAGGCGGAATAATCGCTAAAATCAACGAGCAGACTAAGGATTTTGAAGGCCTCAGCGTGCCGGTTAAAGTGATAGTTGATAAGGAGAGCAAGGAGTTCAGAATCGAGGTTGGCACACCCCCGGTAAGCGCACTTATAAAAAAAGAGATTGGGCTGGAGAAGGGAGCTCAGGGTGCAAAGCCAGAGGTGCCTGGTGCAAGCGGGCAGGAAAAGGTGGGGGATATTAAGCTTGAGCAGGCTGTGAAGATAGCAAAGGGAAAGGCTCAGGGTAGCTCGCTTGCAAAGGAAACCAAGGCAGCGGTTAAGGAGGTTTTGGGCACTTGCGTTTCAATGGGAGTTACCTGCGATGGTAAGGATCCGAGGGAAGTGATAAAGGCTATTGAAGAAGGCACGGTAAAGGTCTGATTTTTCTGAATGCTGTGAACTTTTTAAACTCAGCAGCAGATAGCTCTGCATGAGAGCCCTTGCGCTGTTTGTGCTTTTGCTTGCAATCCCACTTGCCCATGCATCAATAGAAAAGTGGAACTATTACGTGGGAAGCAACAATTATATCTACTCCTCTCCCGTGCTTTACAACAACCAAGCAGTTTTTGGCTCTCATAAAGGAATGGTTTACTCAGTTGATGTGGAGAGCGGAAGGGGGAGGGAGGTGCTGAGAACCAGCGGGCATTTTGATACGCACCCCCTGCTAGTGGAGGACATGATTTACATAGGCTCGAGCGATGGAAAATTGTATGCGCTTGATGCAGAGAGCATGATATTGAACTGGAGTGCGGATGTGGGGGGCATGTGGCAGTCAAGCCCAGCATATGCAGATGGAGTGCTTTATGTTGGGGGGCTTGATGGAAAGGTGCGCGCGCTTGATGCGCTCTCGGGTGCTGAGCTGTGGAGCTTTCAAACCGGAGCGGAAATAGATTCCACGCCTGCAGTGAGAGAAGATGAAGTATATGTCGCTTCAACCGATGGCACAATTTATATACTTGGAAGCAAGGATGGGGAGCTGGAATGGAAGGCTCCGCTGGGAAGGCTCTGGACCTCTGCGCCATTAGTTGATGGTAATCTACTTTACATAGGCTCGCTTGATGGAAGCGTTTATGCTCTAAACCTTGAATCCCGCACGATTGAATGGAAGTATAGTACGGAAGGAGGCATACTTTCAACTCCCACCATCTTTCAAGGAAGCCTTATAGTGGGCTCGAATGATCACAAGGTTTATTCACTAAGTGCATCAAATGGGGATGAGCTGTGGGTTTTTGAAACAAAGGGCTCTGTGCAGGGGCAGGCAGCAGTTGCAAATAGTGAGCAGGGCTTTACCGTGTACATAGGCTCGAATGATGACAGAATTTATGCGCTTGATGGGGAGGATGGGAGCCTTAAGTGGTCGTATGACACTGGGGGCTGGGTTGCTTCAAGACCTTTAATAGCAGGCTCGCTTCTGATAGTACCCTCCTATAGCGAAAGGCTGCATGCGCTTTCAACCCAATCATGCGAATTCGTAGAACCTCCTGATTTTACAAGTATAAGCGGAGCGCACATCAATTTGATTGGAAATGCATGGTCTGATTTTGGAATTTCGGGGGTTGATGTGAGGTTGAAGCAAGGAGCATGGCAGAGCGCATCAGCAGGCAGAACTGATTGGCGCGCCACGCTTTCAACTGCAGGCCTTAGCTATGGTGAAATTGTAATTGAATGCCGTACGCGTTCGGTTGAAGGCATTGAGCAGGAGCCATATAATGCACTTACACTCTACTACAGCAGCATGCCAGTTGAGCACACATTTGAGGTTGAATATACGCGCGAGGAGGTGCCATTTGGAAGCGATGTGGTGCTTAAAATTACAGATGAAAAAGGAGAACCGCTGGCAGGAATAACTGCAAGCTGGCTTGGCGGCAGTGCGATTAGCAATCAGAAGGGCGAAGTGGTAGTTAAAGCCTATGGTGAGGGTCAGACTGAAATCACGCTTTCAGCTGATGGTTATGAAACTAGGGTGATCAAGCTCAAGGTTGGTACGAACTGGGCACTTTATGCAGGCATAGGCTTTGTGCTGATTCTAGCAGCCTACTTCCTTCTTATGAGAAGGCATTAGCCGTAAACAGTAGCTGTATTGATTTCCCTTCCAACCCTCAGCACTATTTTTCCGGAAAGGGTGTGCTCTGAACTTGAGGCGGTTATACAGGATTGATATTCGGGATTGAAACGGTCGTCCCAGTCCAAAGCATAAGGCCCATGGGTGCCCCGGTTCCAAGCACCAGTATTGCAGTTTCTATAAGTAAGCGTAAAACCAAGCTCCCTCACATCACCTATACGCGCACTGCCAGGCGCTTCGCCGGGCGGAGTTTTCAGTAAAAGATTGAACCGCTGTTTCTCTCCGTTTATGAGTAGCTGGGGATAAATTACGTCATAGCTGCCAGTTGCGTCATCCCATGATAGTAGCAACAAGGTTGCACAATCGCTTGAAGGATTTGTTGAGGTGGTAGTATCCAGCTCACAAGTATATTGATCTGAAGTTATCAAATTAGTGCTCGTAATTTTCAGCTTGGTTATAGCAATATCATAGCCCAAACCATTTGTGAACTCAGTTCCGAATACGTAGGAATAGCCTGCCAAGGGCCCGGAGGCAGAAGCCTTGTGGAGCCTTGGTACATCCGCACAGCCAAAGCCCGGCTGGAACACGCATTCTTCAGCTACGAAGCGGCTGGGGTTGAAAACTCCCAGGCTGTAAAGAATTGTGATTACTAAAAACAGAACTAAAATGGCCCAGCCGTGAGTTACTAAATACTCAACTGCAGACTGGCCCTTCTTCAACTTTGAGCTCATGCTACTAACTGTAATTGAATAACTATTTAAACCAAGCCCTCGAACTTTTTCACGAGATGGCGATCGGATGCTTGATGGAAGGATGAGCCTTAGGCTGAACGGCCTAACGCTCTCACTGGATAATGCATACCATGCGGACTGCTACATATCGCATGCTCACAGCGATCATTCCAGCGCAGCCAAGCGCAAGGGAAAGAGGCTTCTGGCAAGCAATGAAACGCTGGCACTGCTTGGAAAGGAAAGCGCGGAGCGCATAAAGGCGAGCGAGGAGGTTGAGCTCAGGCTCATGAGCGCAGGCCATATGCTGGGTGCTACGCAATTAGTAGCAGAATGGGAGGGCAAGAAGTTTGTATATACTGGTGATTTCAAGCTTGAGCCAGGTTTGACTGTTAAAGGGGCTGAAGTTGAAAACTGCGACTATTTGCTCATGGAAAGCACCTACGCATCCCCTAGCACGAAGTTCCCTGCGCGCGAGGCAGTGGTTGCGGAGATGCTCAAGTGGGTGAAAAAGGAGGCTGAGCTGAATACTGTAATTTTAGGAGGCTATTCAACTGGAAAGGCGCAGGAACTCGTGGCTGCGCTCAACTCAGCAGGCATCACACCCTTAGTTCACCCGCGCATTGAAAGGGTTTGCAAGGTTTACGAGCGCTTTGGAGTGAAGCTTGAGCGAGTTGTATTGAACAGCGAAGAGGGGGAAGAGCTCAAGCAGGATAATTTTGTTGGAGTTATGCCATTCCACTTGGTCAATAGGGAATTGGCTTACGAAGTCAGCAGAATATGCGGAAAGGGGGTTGCGACTGCACTGGCTACAGGATGGGCAAACAGATTCTATTATCCTGTAGACCGCGTATTTCAATTGAGCGATCATGCAGACTTTGGCGAGATGATTGAGTACATTGAGCGCGCTCAGCCAAGGCAGATTTACTGCTGCTATGGTGAGAGCGAGTATTTGGCAAAAGCTCTGCGTGCAAGGGGCTACAATGCACAGGATTATACGCAGGCAAGCCAGCGCACATTGGCAAGCGAGGTTTGAGGTGTTAATATGGAAAAAATGGGAGTTTGCAGCATATGCGGTAAGGGTGCAAAGCTGTTCACCTGCTCATTATGCGGCAGGGAGGTGTGTGCAAAGTGCTACGTAGCAGGCGCGTGCATCAAGTGCCTAGAGGGCAAGAAGTAGCGGTTCAGGCTTTTAATTTTTCCTAATCTAGTTGTAAGCACGCACAGGACTTAGATGAAAGCCTAGGCAGGTGAATGATTGTCTGAAAGCATTCATGAAATACAAGAGGAAATAAAGCGCCTGAAGAAGGAGAGGAATGCGGTTATACTTGCGCACAACTACCAGATTCCGGAAGTG
>QMVF01000081.1 GCA_003660965.1 Microcaldota archaeon | reverse complement strand
CAATAGAAGTGCTTAACTACAAACCCCTGAAAGGAGCCTTCAACATATTCATGTTCCACCAGTCGCTGAAGGAGCTTCTGCCAGTAGAGGATGCCATGGGCATAGAGGATTTGCCAGAGGGTTTTGACCTCTACGTATGCGGCCACATGCACAAGAACATCGTGAGGCCTGTAGGCAATGCCAAACTGCTGATACCTGGCAGTACGGTGCTTACGCAAATGAAAAAGGATGAGCAGGCAGGCAAGGGCCTTTACATATATGATACAAAGACAGGGGAGCATGATTTCATTGAAATAAAGTCAAGGCCCTTTTTCTACAGGGAGGTGGAACTGAAGAATGCATCTCTCGCAGATGCCCGAAAGGCCTGTGAGAAAGAGCTTGAAAAAATACTTGCTGAGAGCAAGGAAAAGCCAATCGTGCGAATCAAGTTAACCGGAACACTTTCCAAAGGACTCTCTTCCGCCAATCTCGAGCTCAGCATAGCAGATGAATTGAAGGAAAAGGCATTCGTAACTCTGGTAAAGGATTTAGAGGGAAGCGAAATCGAAAAAGCGACCTTGCTTCGAAACATAAAGGAGCAGAAGGTGAGCGTTAAGGAGATGGGCTTGAAACTGCTTCACAAGCGCCTTGCTGAAAACAAAACCGAGCTGAAGAACCTTGAAGAACTGTTCGAGCTCCTCTCCGATACCAAGGGCGCTGACAAGGCTTTTGAAAAATTGAAATCAGCCTAAATACAGGTAGTTCCATAAACCTGATAGCCCGGAGGACAGCCACATATATCTGCCCTCTCCTCAACCTCTGAAGTTGCCGGATTGCACCAATAAGGCCCGTACAAAGAGCAATCCTCAAACGGAACCTTCTCAATCTCCCCATCATCCCAGTAAATTCTGCACTCCTCTTTCATCTCGTTGGTAAGCTCTCTCCAATTCTTTTTCGGAAGATCATCATAGAGTTTTATGCTGTAAGCAAAGCCCAAACCTTCCGTACCTGCATATTTGAAAGTATTTATCCCAAGCAGATTTCCATTTTCAAGGCTGAACAACCCTCCTCCGCTGTTCCCTGGATTGATTGCTGCATCGGTTTGTATAATTTCAGCCTCATAGCCTCCTGGCAGAGTTTCATACCTTATTGCAGACACTATGCCCTCAGTAACTGTGCTTTCAAGCCCAAGAGGAGCCCCAACTGCTATCACCCTCTCCCTTTGAACAGGTTCATAATTGTAATCTATTCCTGCATACTTCACATTCTTTGCAGGTATTGCTACATACGCCAAATCAACATTCTCATACGGCGGAATCAGAATCTGGGTTGGGAAATAGGTTCTTCCTGATCTAAGAGTAACTACTTGGTTTGGCGCACCGCTCCCATCCAAATCCGGATCAACCACGTGCCTGTTAGTCAATATCCAGCTCTCCTCGTCATCGCTCCCGATTATAACTCCAGAGCCTGCTGCATAATCATTCTCTATGATAACCGTAACGTCGAGCGCATTTTCAACAAGCTGCTCTTCAGAAGGTATTAGAAGCAAAAGCACTCCAAAGAAGCCAAAGGTTAGAAACAGCCAGGCAGCTGCAGCTATCGCAAGAATAACCCCGCCTATGAAAAGCCATTTCCAAATATTGGTTCCGCCGCCTTTTGTTTCCCCGATATCCTTCCCTTCTTTCTTGCGTGCCATGCGCCTTTATCCAATTCGGGGTTATTATACTTTCCGCCTATTTTCCGCAATACTCGACGAATTTAGAAACAGCCCTCATTGCCTCGTACGGCGAGCTGTAGGTGGGAATTCCATAGCTGTCCATTATGCGCCTGTGGAACTCCGTATATTCGCCCCCAGTAGAAATCACTGCAATCGGCTTCTTCCCAGTCTCCTGAGCCTTTACTATAACATTCACCACCCTAGAATCAATTCCCACAGTCTGGAATAGAACTATAACCACAACTATGTCCACATTAGGATCATTCATAACAATGTCAAGCGCCTTCTGGTACCTATTAGCATCAGCATCCCCTATCAGATCAAGGGGATTGGTTGCATTTGCATACTCAGGAAGCAACTTCCTTAGCTTCTGCTCAGTTTGCTTGCTGAAACTGGCAAGCTTCAGCCCGGTCTCCTCCGCAGCATCCACAGCCAGCACTCCAGTGCCTCCCCCATTTGTAATTATAGCTATTCTCCCGCCTGTGCATACTGGATAGTCGAGCATTTTTGAAAAATCAAAAAGTTCATTCAAATCATTAGCCTCAATTATACCTGCCTGCTTGAATGCAGCCTGGTAAACCTCATGCGAGCCTGCCAGCGAGCCAGTATGGGAGCGCGCGGCCTCGGCAGCAGCCTTCCCCCTCCCCGCCTTCAGAACTATTATTGGCTTGTGCTTGGTAATCTTCTTTGAAACCTTCAGGAATTTTCTCCCCCTCTTCACACCCTCTAAGTATGCAACTATGACCCTAGTCTGATCGTCATCAGCAAGGTACTCCAGCAGATCAGCCTCATCAACAACAGACGCATTGCCATACGAAACGAATTTTGCCATTCCAACTCCAGCACGCGCAGCAAGGTCTATTATGCACCCACCTACCGCACCGCTCTGGGAAATGAAGCTTATGCTCCCGACCTTCGGCCTTCCCATTTTGTAGATAGGAAGGAATATGCTGTCATTGCGCGCAGCAGGGTTCAATACGCCAAGGCAGTTCGGGCCTATTACGTTAAGCGAATATTTCTCAGCCACCTTTTCAACCTTATGCTCCAGCTTGTGATTTCCAACCTCGCTAAACCCGCCGCTTATTACAACCACGCCCGTAATTCC
The DNA here is from genome assembly GCA_003660965.1 of Microcaldota archaeon. GTDB lineage: Archaea > Micrarchaeota > Micrarchaeia > Burarchaeales > Burarchaeaceae > B9-G16. Next base: position 1,418 of record QMVF01000081.1, on the reverse strand, counting down.
CTTCTCCCCGCACTCCTTCAGCACTCCGGGAACCAGCCTTGAATTAATTGCAACTACGGCAGAGTCTATCTTGCTAGGCACATCCATAACCGAAGGATAGCATTTCATTCCGAGTATCTCATCTGCCTTTGGGTTGATTGGATAAACATTTCCAATAAAGCCACCATCAAGGAAGTTCTTTGTAATAACATGCCCTATCTTGCCCGGCTCCCTGGATGCGCCTATTACTGCAATGCTCTTTGGATTGAATACGGGATCCAGATTTCTCATAATCTCACTTTATTATTCTTGCATCAACTGCCAAATATGCCTTTGGATATGCAATTATAGGGTTAAGATCCAGCTCCTTTATTCTATTCTCATTCATCAGCTTAGAAACCTTTACCAGCAACTCAATCAAAGCTTCCACATCAACCGGCTCGGTTCCCCGCGCGCCCTTTAATATAGGATAGCCCTTTATTTCCCTAATCATTCTCCTCGCTTCCTCATGGTCTATGGGGCATATGCGAAGGCTCACATCCTCGAAAATTTCAACGAATATTCCTCCCAGCCCAAATGCGACTACCGGGCCGAACTGCACATCCTGCTTTCCTCCAACCAGCAGCTCAACACCTTCCGGAGCCATTCTCTGAACAATCATTCCCTCAACCTTTGACTTGCCTACAGCCTTCACGATTTTAGAATAAGCAGCCTTCACCTCCTTTTCATCCTCGAGGTTTAACTTAACTGCGCCCACATCTGATTTGTGAACCACCTTATGGGAAAGCACCTTAAGTGCAACCGGATAGCCTAGATTCTTTGCAAGCTTAACTGCCTCTCCCGGGCTTTCCGCAATTCCATATTCGGAAAATCGTATTCCATACTGCTCCAACAGCTTCATAGTCTTCTCAAAATCAAGCAAGGCCATTTTTACCCTCCTATTACAAATACATATACGAGCACTAAGAGCAGAAGTACTAGCAGAACCAGGCCCGCGATCAGCACATTTTTCCATCTCTTCAAATAATAATCCATCTTGGACTCAGCCATCCGCCTCTTGAACTGCTCTGGAGTGGGCTTCAGGCCGGTTTCAGCCTCCCCGCCAGGCGCAAGCTCATCCATTATGGTGGGTGCTCTCTGCTTATCCTTTCTAATTCTTTTAACAAAGGGAGCAAATGGACTTGGCTGAGGAGCTACGGGCTGGGAGGCAGCTGGCGCTGATGCAGAAGCTGCTCCAGCTTCTGCACTCTTAAACCCATCCGAGGTCAATGCTATTACTGCCCTTCCCTTTCTCATCTCGTAATCAATAAGGCCCTGCATAAGCAGTTTGTTAAGATGAAAAGCAAGATCGCTGCTTCTTATGTTAAGGCTCTGCCTTACAGCAACAAAATCCTTTGCCCCCCTCGCTATTGCCTTCAGAACAGTATGGTCTATTGAAT
>QMVF01000080.1 GCA_003660965.1 Microcaldota archaeon | reverse complement strand
TTCTCGGGGCAATCTCACCTCTTCATCTCTCTCGTATGGTCCATACCGCTTCCCGTCCGCACCAACGAACTGTGGTATAGGAACAAGCACGCGCATCTTTCTCATAGTCTTCTGCCTTCCGGCCTTTGATTCCTTTCCCTCCATAAGCTCCTCTATGAATGCCTTTCTTTCCTCCAACACTTCCACCAGCTTATCAAACGCTCCTTTCTCTTCATCAGTAAGCCGTGAACCGTCAGGCGAGCCTCCTGCTGTCGCAAGGGCTCTCAGCACCATCTTCTGCTCCCGCAGTGCAAACACATCTCGCAGAACCTTCAGAACATTTTCAAATTCCTTTGCTTCAGAAAGCGAGAAGTGACCATTCAGTTTTTCCTTCCTTTCCCCTATCATCTTCCTTACTGATTCATAAAAATCAGGCGGAAGCCTGGAAAGCGCAGCGCCTTCCCTTTCCTGCGCTTGTATTTTTCGCAGTAGTTCATAGCTCATCTCAGTCATTCAACTCACAACCTCTTTGCAGCTTTTTTACATATTAAATATATTCCAAAAGCTTCAGGCACTTTCACCTGCTCGCCCCTGTATGGTCCGTACTCCTTCCCTCCAAATTTTATTTTTGGAGTCCTGCTTACCTTCACCTCGATTTCCTCCTCTCCAAACACTATTGCGTCCTTCATAGGGTCAAACTCATCTAATTTTTTAAAATCAATTCTTTTTGCGCTCAGCCCGCTTCCTCCATGCAGCGTGTCCGGGGCTCTTATGAGCTTCGTCACATCGCCCGTAACCTGCTTGTCAACCTCCCTACCGAGCCTCAGCCCAAGATCTTTAACAAAGGCGCGCCACACATCGGTTTTCTTCGGAATCCTCACAGCATCCCAATTTCCTCTCTCTATTCCTTTTCTAAGTGCCTTCAGTCTCTCTGGCTTCGATACTATGCTTCTTGGCAATATGTTGCTTAAATCATTTTTCAATGCATACCGGGCAACCTTCCCAGCCCACCCCCAGTCAGTTGGTTCAGGGCCCACAAGCCGCGCTCCCTGCTTCGCAAAGAATCTGTTAAAATCCAGCCCGGTTCCGCTCACATAATCTAGAATTTCCCTTCTTCCATAAGATTCAAGCGAGTTCAGTTTTTCATTATTCACATGAACATGATAGCCTCTATTCCCTGAAAAATTAACTTCAATTTCCTCCCTGCGAATTCCAAAATCAGGAACCAGAAAGTCTTCTATCAGCCTCTGCGTATGCCTCTTTACCTCGCTCAAGCACCCTTCACACACCCAATTCTTTCCATGCTTTGCTATGCACGGAAGGTTGAGGTGGTCTGAATCAAGATCGAATACAAGCTCTGCACCCAACCATCCTTTCTTGTCTATGGGCCTTGCCTCAGGCTCCTTGTAATATGCAACTGAATATGATGCATACAAAGGTGCATTATTTTTGAAATATTCCTGAAGGCTCTTTGAATTTGGAAATGAGAAATGCCTTGCCTCTATCTTGTCCTTCCAGCCTCCAAAGCCCCACTCCCGCTGCTCCAGCTTTTCTGGAAATTCAATCTCTTTGTTTGCATAATAGTCTGCAAACTTCTTTCTTACAAATGCAATCTCCCTTTCGCTTTCCATTTCTACCCCTCTTTCTCCTCCGCTCTCACCTTCCTTCTTTTCCCTCTGTGATGCAAGGGAGTTGAAAGCCCGCACGGAGGCAGACAGCCAATCCCCTGGGATCTCATCCACTCGCAGGTCGGCATCTTATAGCCCCTGTTTTTAGCATGCTCAACCTGATAGCGTGTGATCCTTTCATCATAGTCTGGTGCATATGAATAAAGCTTCACGATTTCGCCAACCCTATAGCCTGCGTTGAGCATGAAAACTGCCAACGCCCATCTTGCAGTATGATTCAGATTCTCGCCTGCTTTCAGCCGGTTTATGAGGCTCTCTATGCACTGCGGGAACTCACCACCGCGGAACCTTGCTTCATACTTGGGCTCAAGCCCCTTTGCCTCATCTCTTATTTCTTCTGCAGCTCGCTTAAGCAGTTCCGGAACATCCTCGATTCTGAAAGGAAGCGAGCGTTCTATACTGCTCTTAACAGCAGCCTCCAGCACCCTTGTAAATTCCCTCTTGCTTAACTTGACCACACCTGCTTTCAACGGCTTGTTTATCAATTTGTAATCCTTCGAACTTGGAGAAACGCTTAGATAATCGGCAATTGGCATTTTGTATTCTCCATCCTTCTGCATTCCTTCCAACCCTATCTCAGCCGCAACCCTGAGAACATTCTCCGCAGAATCATCGCGCAAATATGTGCTTGCCCTCTTAGATTCAGCCACTGCATATCTGTTTATGAAATAGCGGTTGTTGAGGAGCGAGAGCAGAATGCGCGCTACGGCATATGCCTCCAGCTCGAGCTCCGCCACATTATCCATGTCTATGAACCTCGGTATTTCCCCGCTCTTTAGCGCAACCATCACCCTCTTTTTACCCCTGTCCACGCTGTCATTCCTTATCTCATCTAACTTGATTTGTCTACTAGCAACCAGCTTCTTTGCGCTTTTAGTAAACGGATATTTTGCACAGAACAGCACTTCAGACATGCTTCCAGTATGCGTGAAAAACGTTAATAAGCGAGGCTGAGCCTGGATGCGGGTGATTACGTTTAAACAGTTGAAAATGCATAAGCGGTCGCACTTTAGACTCGCTTGACGGGTTGAAAGGAAATGTAATTGCGCTTCTAGGAACCACAGAAGCTTTCAAAGGCCCTAAAAAAATCAAGAACCCGGAGAATGACGCATTGTCCGAACCCAATTCTGAAACAACCAGATTCTCCAATTCTCCACCTCGCTTATAAATTTCGAACTTGCCCTTATCTCTGCTTTTGAATCCGCCACTACAGCCCTAATTCCAACACAATCCGCAAAAGAAAATGCGCTGGATTCCGATAAGCCAAAGGGGCAGAATTTAAAATCCTAGCACCTTAAATCAACTATGTTCGATGCCCAGAAGTTTATAGAGGAGTCAACTCAGAAGCTACGCGAGCAGATAGGGGATGAAGGTGCGCTCGTTGCTCTTTCCGGAGGAGTTGATTCAACCGTGGTGGCTGCTCTGGTTAACAAAGCCATAGGAAAAGACCTCAAGGCGCTTTTTTTGGATACTGGCTTCATGCGCGAGAATGAGGGCGAGGAAGTGAAAGAGATGATGGCAGAGGCAGGCATTAGGGTTGAGGTGCGGAATGTAAGCGAAGAGTTCTTCAAAGCGCTGGAAGGCCTGGAGAATGCGGAGGAAAAGCGGGTAGCATTCCGCACCACCTTCTATACTGTATTCGCACGCGAGGCCAAGAAATTCAATTGCGAGTACTTAATACAGGGCACCATTGCACCTGACTGGATTGAAACCGAGGGTGGCATAAAATCACAGCACAATATTCTTGAGCAGATTGGAATAGATGCAAAAACCAAGTTCGGCTTCAAGGTATTAGAGCCCATAAACCAGCTTTACAAGGATCAGGTTAGGCAGGTAGGCAAGGCCCTTGGTTTGCCTGAAAGCATCTATACACGCCAGCCCTTTCCAGGCCCGGGCCTTCTGGTAAGGTGCATAGGCGCGGTACATGATGACAAAGTGCGTGATTTGAAAAGAGCAGTTTCAATAGTAGAAAAGCACCTTACAAACAAAGATGCGCAGCAGTATTTTGCCGCAACGTTCGATTCAACAGGTAAGGAAAGCGAGAAAATTTCCAAGCAGGCGAGCGAACTCTTTGGTGATGAATGCGATGCATTCCTGTATGATGCAAAAGGCACGGGTGTGAAGGGTGACCTGCGCTTTTATGGCCAGTTAGTGGGCCTGAAATTCACGAAGAGGCATCCGATCAACCTGCTTGCCGAGAAGCAGCTCGAGATCGTGATCAAGAACGATGCTGTTTGTAGGGTTTTGGTTGAAGTCGATTCACGCAAGGAGAAAAAGCCATATTGTGCCGTAATACGTGCAATTCGCACCCGCGACTTCATGACCGTCACCGTGAGCGATATTGAATGGCAGAGGCTCGATACTATTGCAAAGGAAATACTGGAAAAATGCCCTGCAGTGGGCAAAGTCTACTACGATGTGACTCCAAAACCCCCTGCAACTGTTGAATTTGAATGAAAAACTGACGGGAAATGAATCTGGTGTGTTTATGGTAAAGAGTGGGGTTGTGAAAGCAGGCGGGCAATACAACCATCTGATAAGGCGCACAATCCTGGATTGGGGAGAAGAGAGCGAGCTGGTTCCACTCTCCATAAC
>QMVF01000079.1 GCA_003660965.1 Microcaldota archaeon | reverse complement strand
GATGCAACAGGCGCAAAGGCAGGCGCCCTCTTCGGGGATGTAAAACACGACCCGCTTCAGTCAGGAGGGCTGGGCACGCCCGCTCATCTGAGGGTGGAGGCAGGAGCAATTCACCGGGCAAACAAGGGAGTTCTTTTCCTTGATGAAGTTTCCTCTCTGGGCCCGAAATCCCAGCAGGAGCTGCTCACAGCATTGCAGGAAAAGAAATATCCAATAACTGGCCAGAGTGAAATGAGCTCAGGCGCACTTGTAAAAACCGAACCCCTTCCATGCGATTTCGTGCTGGTTGCCGCAGGCAACATGCTTGATATAAAGAATATGCACCCGGCACTCCGCTCCCGCATTCGCGGCTATGGTTATGAAATCTACATGGAATCCACAATGAATGACAATGAGGAAAACCGGGACAAGATAGTGCGCTTCGTAGCACAGGAAGTTAAGAAGGACAAGAAGATACCGCACTTCAAACAGGAGGCAGTTGAAGAAATTATAGAAGAGGCAAAGCGAAGGGCAGGCAGGAAGGGGAAGCTGAGCATAAAATTCCGCGAACTCGGAGGCCTGGTGCGGGCAGCTGGCGATATTGCGCGCGCTGAAAAGGCAGATTTCGTTGCCCTTGACCATGTGTTGAAGGCAAAGAAAGTGGCGCGAACGCTTGAGCAGCAAATCTCACAGCAGTTCATAGACGTAAAAAAGGATTATGCAGTATTCAGCACAAGCGGCTTTGAGCTGGGCAAGGTAAACGGGCTTGCAGTAATGGGCGATGGCACTTCTGGCTTGGTAATGCCAATAGTTGCTGAAGTTACGCCGGCAAGCTCCAGAAGCGAGGGCAAGCTTATAGCAACTGGAAAGCTCGGCGAAATTGCAAAAGAGGCAGTTGAGAATGTGAGCGCCATAATAAAGAAGCACATAGGCAAGGACATTGCCCAGCACGACATACACGTACAATTCCTCCAGACATATGAAGGGGTTGAGGGGGATAGTGCCAGCATAGCAATCGCGCTCTCCGTAATCTCTGCAATGGAGGCTGTGCCTGTAGACCAATCAGTGGTTGTAACTGGCTCCCTCGATGTACGTGGTGAGGTTCTGCCCGTAGGCGGGCTTACTGGTAAAATAGAAGCTGCAATCGAGGCAGGCGCAAAAACTGCACTAGTGCCAAAGAGCAACATGGGAGATATATATTTGAGTTCAAATAAGCGCAACAAGATCAAGCTCATACCGGTTTCAAACATGGTTGATGTTCTCAAGTTTGCACTTAAAGATTCACCTAAGAAAAAGAAGCTTATCTTTGCAATGAGCAATATGCAGAAGGGCAAGGCGAAAAGGAAGAAGCGTTGATCTAGGTTATTCTCTCACATCTCAAATCCACACGCTTCTCCTCGCGCAAGCTTATTCCGCCATCTCTGCTATAACCAAAAACAGTTATTTTCAAAACATAAATCTCTGGGTAGGTGCGCGCAGTCGCATATATTTTGCACTTTCCGCTCATCACTTCCCCCGGGGCAATTATACCCACCCTTATCTTTCCCTTCCTCACATCTCTGTCTGGCACAAGCGAAAGCACATCAGGAACCTCAACAACGCATTCAGTCCAGTAGGGCTCCTCATCCTCATTCTCTATTTCAAGCTTTAATTCCACATCGCTTCTAGAATATGCAGTAAGCCTCAGGGGATGAAAAGCAGTTGAAATGTCAAAGCCAGCCATACTTTATAGATCAACATCCATCTTATAAATTTGATCCTCAGCCTGTCAGCAGCCCGAGAGAAGCAAAGAGCACAATCACTATGAAAACCTTCTTCACCCACTCATCACCCTTCTTAAGCCCATAGCTTGCGCCCGCATATGAGCCTACCAGCATCCCAAGCATCAACACCAGCCCAGGCACCCACTGTACAAGTCCGTTCCCACTGTAAATTGCAAGGGTAATAAGCCCGGTTACAAATAGAACCAGCAGCTTAGTGCCCGCACTCTGCAAAAAAGTTTTCCGATACATTAAGACAAGCACATAAGTTGAAAAAATCGCAAAACCTGCAGATACAAACGCCCGCCAAAAGCCAACCACCATAAATGCCAGATAACCTAAAAGTTCACGTTCCTTCCCTGGTTTTTGCCTCTTCTTAACTCCCCTTCCTTTCCTGTCCAGTACGATCATGAAAAGAAGGACAAGCAAAACGATTCCAAGTAGCTTTACCAAAATTTCCTCTGAAACTTCCAAGAGTGCTTTGGCGCCTAAATATGCACCCACGCAGGCAGCAATAGTTATTGGGATTCCAACCCCATAATCTATTTTCCTGCTCTGGTGAAATTTATAGAAACAACCTGTCATTCCCAGCGAACCGAATATATGTGTTGCTATCGCGCTCTTTGCGGAAAACCCGAGAAACATGAGAGAGGGTATAGTTATCAGGCCCACTCCACCGACAGTTGCACCTATAAAACTTGCTACAACTCCAACTATTGCTACAGCTACCAACAATACCGGATCCATTCTCATCCTCTCTCAATACCCTGTTCAGAGGGGCACGCTTCGCGCCTCCTTTCCAAACCCTGCTGCACGAGGCATACTTTGCGTGCACTTTCTAAATACTGAACAGACATAATTCAGGTCCTTTCTCTCATTTCAGTGCTCCGTCCGAGCCTCAAGACCTCAACTCAGAGCAGGACCTGCTCCCGTCCTCCTCTGCACCCCCACTATGCAAAGCAAGGATTATATTCAACTATGTTAGGGGAAGGACGAGAGGGCTTTTGACGAATATCTAACTTGTTATTTGGAAGAAAATTCAGGTATAGTCTTCAAGAAAGCCAACGCCCGAGATAAGATGAACTGAATGGTAACTGCCTAGTTGCCAGACTACTAGGTATCACACCTATTTTGTTCATAACACCATTCAAATGGCTCTAGATGACTTCTACATAAAGCATCCGGACTATAACTTGAAATCGTAGCTGGAGAAGCATCTAAAGGCAATTGAGACACATTCTGTAGGACTAATGTATTCGAATCTAACTCAAAAGGAAAAACGTCTATATTGTATTTCTCGGAAAAATAGGGATATGATAGGTTGGTTTGTTCATATCTAAAACCATAAGGGCTGTAAACTATTACATCAATGAGTTTCCAAACACATATTTCGTTTGATGCATTTTTTGGGACAATATAAAATTTATCCGTAGAACTAGAAAAATAAATATCTTGATTTGCCTCTGCCACAGGACTACAGTTTAAATCAAGATTGGCAGGTATAAGGACAGTTGCTTTTTCATTAGGAAGTATTAGGCTAGAATCTGACTCAGCCCAAGAATAATTGGACATCTCTCCTAGCCGCTATCCTGTGAAAAAATCGACTAGAGGAGCATTCCCTGTATTCTGAATAATTAGCTTTGCATACGTCTGGTTATTTTTGACTTCAGGAACATAATCAGGAAGAACTTGCAATTCGATTTTTCGAGTTTCGATTATGAACGTACTATATGAGATTTCATGATTCATAGAACCATCCATCGCATCGATAGTTAAGGTATATCTACCATCTTGGAGTGGTTCTGCTGGTGTGTATGACAGAGCTGCGTCTGAGGGAACTGGCATTAACTCTATCGCCTCATTAGATACATTATAAAGCGTCACTTTAGAATTTATGAAATCTATACCGGAGCCTCCGTGATCTGATAGGAAAATAGAAATAAGCGGCTTTGTTTCTGATAATACTTCAAAATTTTGGGGAGAAATGTGAGAAATCCGTGGAGGTATTTGATCGAATTTATAATCAAGTTCAGAGATCGTATAAATTCCAAGCTTCAAAAATACTACATGTATCAGAGGAACGAAAAAAACCAACACAAAAGCCCCACCCAAAACACTTAAAACAAACTTGATGGATCCTGAATGTGATGACAAAAAAGAGTTCTTTTGATATTTTGTATTATAGGTTTTTAAGGTTAGGCCATGGAGTTTCAAATGAGAAGTATTAATAAGTAGCAATTCTTTCCCACATTCTCTACATTTTGGCATGAAAAGCATACGCAGAGCAAATATACTTATCCTTTTTGCTACTTTGATGATGAAGAGAGTGGACCCATAATATCACCTGAACAAAAGAAAGCGATTGGGCTTAAAAAGAGGAGGCGTTTCTGCGGAAATAGGATGTATCATTTCCTGCAAATCCTTAACTTTCTTTAAGAATTATTAGATCTTGTTAAGCGCAAAGTGTTTAATGATTTGATGTTAAAACAGGTTGAGATGGAAAGAGAAAAAGTCAGGCAAGCGGTTCAAGACTTAGCAGACCGTTTCGCTTCTCACCAGCCCGAGTACGAGTCGAGCGGCT
>QMVF01000078.1 GCA_003660965.1 Microcaldota archaeon | reverse complement strand
GCGCATCTACAGATTGCGCGATGATGCCTAACTCTTATTGCTAAGCCAATTCAAGTAGCGCTTCACACCTTCCTCAAACTTCACTTCAGCCTTCCAGCCCAGCCTTTCAATTTTCTTGGTTGAAAGCAGCATAAGTGCAACATCGCCAACCCAGCCCCGCCTTCCGCCAGTATATTTGAACTCTGGCTTAAGCTTCATGTGCTTGCTTATGGTTTTGGCAATTTCATTTACCGTATGCTTCTCCCGGCTTCCAACATTGAATGGTTCAAACATGCTCTTTTGCTTGGAAGCTGCAAGCAGCGTGGCACTTATGCAGTCGCTTATGTGTAAATAAGATTTATTCTGCTTCCCATTCCCCAGAATTTCAAGCTCATCAGGCTTTGCCTTCAATTTGAAATAGAAATCCCTCATAACCCCATGGTCAGACCGCTCCCCAAATATGTTTGCATACCTGAGCACAGTGCCTTTAATCCCATAGGTATGCGCATATGATGAAACATACTGCTCCCCGCACACCTTGCTCGCCCCATAATTGCTTATTGGTTGAAGCGCCGCATCCTCTGGAGTTGGAATCACTTCCGCATCCCCATAAACAGTTGATGTGGATGCGAATATGAATTGCTTAACTTCTTTTCTTCTGGCAGCCTCCAGTACATTGAATGTACCCACCACATTCTGCTCAAAGGAATGCACCGGATTTTCCGCACTCTGCTTTACAAACGGGTCTGCTGCAAAATGATATATCACATCAACCCCATCGCACGCTTCCTCCAACCTCTTAAGTTGCAAAATATTCCCGCGTACAAACCCGAATCTTTTGCTCTTCTGCGCCTCTGCCAGGTTTTCCATCTTCCCTGCAGAAAGATCATCATAGCCTGCAACGTGATGGCCTGCCTTAAGCAGAGCATCGCACAGGTGTGAGCCTATGAAGCCCGCCGCGCCTGTAACAAGGCATTTCATATTATCAACTCAGCACTTATAGAACTCACTAACTATTATTGAATGTATCTCATAGGTTCTTATGTGCTCGCAATGCTTAACCCACTGCTCGTCGAACAGGTTGAACCTAAACTGCGCACCAACTGCGGGGTCGAGCTGCAGAGGCTTGAGCGGAAAGTCCACTACATAATAGCCTGCAGGCACTGCGTGCGGGGGCTCATCAGGGGGCTCAGAGCCCTGACCAAAGGGCCTATGCTGGCCTGTAACTATTTCATACTGCTCAACATTCCCTTCAACATAAAGGTCAAGGGTTCTTTCCTGCGATTCAGCTATTTTCTGCGCACCTACTAAATTGAAATAGTCCGTAGCATCCGCAACTGCATGGGAGCGCAGTGCATCATAAGTTCGGTAGTCAGTGAGCATGAATGCACTAGTTGCCATAGACATTACAACAAGCATCGCAACGAGCCTGTTAAGGTTGAAATCAATCACAAGATAGGCGGCTGCAACCACGAATGCAGCAACTGCAGGCACCCACATAAGAAGCAAATTCACCTCATTGAAATCCATGTAGCCTAGAACCCCCACATATGCAAGGGTGAAGAGTGCAGTAAGTATCATCCACTTCTTCCCAACTTTCCTTGCACTCGTAGCCACCAAGCCCACAACTATTGCGATTGAAGGTACGAACGTGCCAAAGTAGCGGGGCGGATCACCGCGCAATGCGAGAAGAGCATAAACCATTCCAATTCCAATCCAGGCAAGGTTTGCAAGCAGAAATGCCTGGGCAGTTGAAGAAAATCCGGACCATTTGCTCCTTAGGTAATAGAGTGAAACCAGGAGCGCTATTGCAAGAGGTACGGTAAGCCTTGCAAGTATCCTCGCACCCGCAACTCCCATGCGCAAAATGCGTTCATTCAGTCCATAACCAAGTGGTTCGGTATAATGCAGGAGAGTTTTCATGGTAAGCGTGGGCAGCCCAAGAATCATGTCAAGCCATGCCCATATTATGAATGAAAGGGCAAAGCCCGCAGCATACGGCCAGTACCTACACACATACTTCTTCACCCCAATCTTCTTACTCTTAGCATAGTCATAGGCAAGCAGCGGCACGATTGCAGCTAGCATTGTTGTGCGCATCAGCACGTTTGCAGTGAATGCTGCTGCTGAAAGAGCGAGCCATGATTTTGAGGCGCTTTGCGCGTATTTCATGTAGGTATACATGGTAAGCAGTGCAAGGAATGCAATCATCGATCCATCTCTGTCAACCTGCTGGGAGGCAACTATGTGGTAGACAGAAACTGCAAGCAGTGCGAACACAACCAAGCCAACCTTGCTTCCCAAAAACTCACGAGTCACCCACCATGCCAAAAGAAGAGTTGCAAGGCCGAAAAGGAGCGCAACCAGTCGCAGATTGTCAAAGCCCAGCCAGTAGAAGAATGCATAAGTAGCCTTACCGAGCGGGGGGTTGTCAGATACGAATGCATTCGGCCATCTTTCATCCCCGTCCACAACGATTTTGGCGCTCTTCAGCCAGTCCGCCTCATCCCCGTACAGGGGCCTTTCAATTCCCGGAAGCCTTATGGCTATGGCAAGAAGCAAAAGCGCCAGAACAAGAACGATTTCCCTTCTTTCCATATAATCCGCTCCTCACTTGAAGAATATGTGCCAGAGCATCTTGAAGCCAACCATAAGGCCCTTCACCTTCCTGTTTCCAACCCCCTTGCTCTCACCAATTCTCTGCCTGAACGTAACCGGCACCTCTATAACTCGAAAGTCATTCTCAAGCGCAACTCCTATCATATGCGGCGAGAAGGCATTTCCTCCCTCATTCAGCTGAGGCATTATGCGCTCCAACGCATCCTTTCTTATTGCCCGGTAGGTGCAGCCAACATCGCTGAGCCTCACCTTGCCCCAGTACCTTATCTGCAGCATGCGTGCTATGAACTTATTGCCCCAGTTTATGAACCAGTCCACCTGCGAGTCAGGGTCAAGCACCTCCACCACAGTCCTCGTACCAACAACCATATCTGCATTCTCCATATATGCCAAAAACTTTTTGGTATCCGCGGCACTGAACGTGCCATCGCCCTCACACAGCACAATTACATCTCCTCTTGCCTCCTTCAGCGCTCTCATGCAAGCATAACCATATCCCTGCTTCTCCTCTCTGACCACCCTTGCGCCTGCCCTGCTTGCAACCTCTGCAGTTCGGTCCGTGCAATTGTTGTCAATAACCACCACCTCGGTAAGCCCAGGTACGTTCTTCTTGAAATCCTTCACCGCCTCACCTATTGCAACCTCGTCATTGTATGCCGTAAGCCCAACTCCAACCCTTGCATTCTTCAGTGGTTTGTACAAAATCCTTCTCTTCGCCCTCCCCCATTCCGAAAGGAATGCAAAGTCAATACCTATGAGCAGCAGGGATGCGAATGCGACCAGCCCTGAAATGCGCAGAACCTGAAGCGCAAGCGCACCATATTCAGAAAGCCCCACATCAGAAAGCATGAGCACTGCTACCGAGAGCAGGAAAAATCCGACCGAGATACCGAATATGGGCACCCCATATAGTGCAGGCTTCCCCATTATACCACGTCGAAGTGTTATGGCGAATAGATATAAAAGCGAATACACAAAAACATTCCATGGCCTCCTTGTGCATTCTTGGCACTGGCTATGTTGGTCTGGTGAGCGGAGCCTGCTTTGCAGAGCTCGGCCATACGGTAAAATGCGTGGATATTGATGAAGAAAAAGTTTCCAATATAAATAAGGGCAAGCCCCCTATTTTCGAGCCCGAACTTGAGAAGCTTCTAAGGAAAAACCTGGAGGCAGGAAGGCTCTCTGCAACGGCTGATTTAAAAGAAGCAGCCTCCTCCTCTGAAATCTCATTCATCTGCGTTGGTACACCTTCAGCCGAGGATGGCTCTACCGATCTTTCACACCTTAAACGCGCAGCCTCTGAACTTGGAAAGGCGCTTGCAGGAAGAAAGAAGCATTTGGTGGTTGTAAAAAGCACGGTTCCTCCAGGAACCACCGAGTCGCTTCAGAAGGTGCTTGCAGATGCCGGTGCTTCTGAATTTGGGCTGTGCATGAACCCTGAATTTCTAAGGGAAGGTAATGCAGTTTCTGATTTCATGAAGCCAGACCGTGTTGTAATCGGAGGGCTGAAGCGCGAGGACATCGAGGTAGTTGCAGGGCTTTATTCAAACTTGGATGCGCCAATTTTGAAGACTGATTTGCGCACGGCGGAGATGATAAAATATGCAAGCAACGCTTTTCTTGCAACTAAAATTTCATTTGCAAATGAGCTTGCCAACATGTGTGAAAGGTTTGGAATAGATGTGTATGATGTTGTGGAGGGTATGGGTTATGATGCGCGCATAGAG
>QMVF01000077.1 GCA_003660965.1 Microcaldota archaeon | reverse complement strand
GCTCAGTGCCTCCTCATCTGGGAGAAGTTCACGCAGAGATTGGTGGAACATGAATATATTGAATGCGTCTTTCAATGGTTTGTAGTTTCTCTTGTCTATAGCAGCCTTTGCAAGATATTCGGGCACGCCTCCAAGGCCATGGACTGCAATCCGCTCGCCATTCAGAGTTAGAACCACTGGTGCGCGGTGGGCATCTACTGCAAGCCCTGCTGCCTCCAGAATATGCACAGGGTTTTTGAAATCCCGCGAGCGCCTCTCGTGAGTCCCATGTATAACAACTACAGGAGCAGTACCTTCATTTCCAACTATTCGCACCTTCCACCCTCTTCCTTGGGGGATTGAAAATATTTTGATAGCGCGCTCAATCACATCCAGGGGAGGAGTTCGGCTGTCGAATATGTCCCCGGGTATCAAAAGTGCGTCAGCACGTTCGCAGGCTATGCGCATGGCATCGGCTGCCTGATTGAACGAATCCTCGTAAAATCTAGGGTAGCCGAAGTGAAAATCCGACAATATGGCAAGTTTCATACCCAGCCTCCCGACAACAGCTTTAAATATCGAGATTATAAAGCATTACTGTTTAACATGCTCGACAAGCTTGTATTCGCAACTATTGTATCGGCGGCAATCATAATACTAGTTTATCTTATAACCAGGTGAAGGAGATGACCATTCAGCTTGACTGGAAAATTGCGGCTGTTCTTGCAATGCTATCGCTTTCGGTTTACAACATATTGATGAAGAACTTCTTTAACAAGAGCTATGACTGGCGAGCATTCATCCCTATAATATTTGCTGGCTCGCTGGTTGCATTCGTCTACTTCCTTATTTCCTACAAGTCTTTCGCGTTTAACTCCTCCGTGCTCTCACTTGCAATTCCGATTCTTCTGTTCGCAGGCCTGATGGCTCTTCTCAGCCTGTATGCTATTCAAAATGGCTCTATAAGTGTAGTTGCAGCAGTGCTTGCAATAAGCACTCCAATTACAGCACTCCTTGCAGCCTATTTCTTGAATGAGAATCTCACTGTGATGCAGTGGGTCGGAATTGTGCTTGGCATGGTGAGCATTTACCTTGTTTCGGCTACTTAGTTTAAAAGTACAAAGTACTTTGCAGTGCAAAGCTTTATATAGTCCTAGATTCATATCTACCTGAAAGGTGATGTGGATGGTGCAGAATATTGATCTGGCGGAAGTTGAGAAGAAAGCTTTCAGGATGAGCTCTCATGAGGATGGGCTATTGGATATGTTCTTGGGCTTCGTATTTCTATCAATCGCAGTCTCGGAATACCTAGGAATCGATATCTCATTTTTCTGGTTTTACATACCTCTTCTCCTCATCTGGATTGGCGCAAAGAAATACCTAACTTATCCTCGTGTGGGCTACGCGCGCTTTTCGCCAATGAGAAAGAGTGGAAGCACTGCGATAATGGCATTGCTGCTTGCGAGCACGCTTATATTGGTAATATTCACTGTAGGGGTTGTGGGCGTATACGCTATCAATGCACTAATACCGTTGAAAGAAACTTTTGCACAGTACGGTCTGCCACTTATCGGAGTGTATGTGGGCATAATTTTCGCAGGAATTGCGTATGCATGGGGCACTAACAGATTCTATGGATATGGTGTCCTGGCATCCATGGTGTGCCTACTGGCATACTTTTCGAGCTTAGACCTATGGGTTCTTGTAATTCTCGCGAGTTCCGGAATAATTCTGTCAGGGATAGTGGTGATGATGAGCTTCATACGAAAATATTCTGTTGTGGAGGAGGGAACATATGGCAAAGCCTAAGCATAGGGCAATCACTAAAATAGACAAGTTGATTCACGAACCCGCGCGCCTGAACATAATGGCCTACTTATATGTAGTTGAAAGTGCAGACTTCCTATTCATAATGCGGCAGACGGACCTTACATTCGGCAACCTTTCATCACATCTGAGCAAGCTCGAGAAGGCAGGCTATGTGAGCGTGAAGAAGGGGTTCGTTGATAGGAAGCCACATACGCTGTTAAGGCTCACTGCAAAAGGGAGGGCTGCATTTGATGAATATAGGAAGAACATGAAGAGTGTTTTCAAGGAGCTTCCAAGCTAGAGATTTGACAAATACTGTTTAAGTGGCTCGAGAGCAATGCGGGACCACTCCTCAACCTTGAAATCCGGGGAGGTGGCGATTTTTTCCAGCGCACCTATTTGCTTCATCGCGCCCTTATCTATTTCAGGTGCCTTTGGCTTTACTTCATCTGTATCAGTCTCAACTACATACAGAACTCCGAAATGGACTTTGCCAACATCGTCTGAATCGTTGTTTATGTAGCCCAGAACCTTGAGCTCCTTGTTGCCAACTATTTCAACCTCTTCCTCCAGCTCCCGCATAAGGCTTGCATGCAGCGCATTTCCTGCTTCAACATCAAATTTCTCAATATGCCCCCCAACACCCCAGGACCACTTGCCCTGCAGCCTCTTTTCCCCATATTTGGCATCATGCGATGAGCGCTGGTATGCAAATATGCGTTTGGTTTGCGGGTTTACTATTAAGCAATAGCCTATGGGCTGCTTGTGGGAAGGGTCCTGCTCTGCCAAACTGCGCTTCATGTATTTGAAATTCTTCCTTATTCGGTCTTCGTAATCCACCTCTGCCTGCGGCCTGAAGCCCTGGAAGTAGTCATTGCCGAAGAGAATCACGCGGTCCACTACCATTATCTGTTTTTCACTTTTCATGACTATCGGCTCTAGGCTAGTAGTGCGAGGGCAAGAGTTATTTGTCTTTCCAAATGTACTCCTCCTCTATCGTGCGCTTTATGGTGCCCTCTTCAACCAGAGATTCGGTGCCAGTGTCCGTGTGCTTGTCATAGGCTATCTCAACCAATACTTCAAACCGTGTACCATTCACCCAATTACCGCATTCTGTAAGTTCCAATGTGAAGCCCTCGCCTGGTGGAAGCTCCTCGTGTACTGACTGGCCGCACAATATTCCTCCATCTTGATTATCGAATATGTTAACATCCCAGACAGTTACGCTTACATTAGGGCCTGCATAATTGCGTACTGTACAGATTGCATCTCCATCCGCAGCTAGCCTGAAGCCAACGCTGAAGTCCTCAAAGCCCTTTTGAATCACGAATTCATCCCTATCAAAGTAGTCCTCAATTATGTTGCAGCAGCCTACAATCAGGAGCGCCAATGCGCATATTGCCATCAATTTCATAGAAGGAAATCGAGCAGGGAGTATAAAAGGCTACGGATTGCGCCAGGCGCCCACCATATCGCCCACAGCCATGTCCGCAGCCCCTTCAATGGTAAGCTTTCTGTACGCATTGGGATGATCAAGGGGGAATTGCTCAGCCCCTTCATAGCCCATCTGATCTAGCGTGTACCTGTAATAGAAATACTCACCATCCGCACCATACGCCTCAGGCCCCAATTCAATCTGAACCTGCCACCTTCCTTCTTCATGCTTACTCATCTCAATCATCTCATCTGATGAGCACCATAAATCATTCTCGTAATCATACCACTGAATGTAAACCACTGAATCAGAAGGCGTGGTGGAAGGAACCTCGACTATAAACCATGTCTTGCCTGGCTCAATAGGGGAAAGAAGATCAGGCCCTATGGTAGTAGGCCCCTCCTCGTCAGAACCTTCTGTTTCTTCACCCTCCTCAGACTCTCCGCTTTCCTCTTCTCCAGCCCCCTCGCTTTCCTCACCTACCTCCTTAGAACCTCCGGTTCCATCATCTACTTCCCCTTCAAGCTCCTCCTCAACTTCTTCCTCCTCTTCCTCAAATTCAGTTCCAGAATCAGTGTCATCAAGCTGCGAATCATCAACGGTTTCAGCAGGAGGCTCTACAGTTGAATCATCGTACGGTTCAGTGCCTGAAACACAGCCTAAAAGCAAAATAGCTAAGCCTAATGCAAATACTGCTTTCAAACCCATAAAACCACCTTCCTTCACGTACCTGGATATCTACCAAAGGAAACGTTGCTTCCCACTCTGTGCCTGAATTGATCCAGAGTAAGTTTCATCAAACCGCTATAATCCTCATAAACATACCAAATGCCATCATCCCCTCTTATGG
Organism: Microcaldota archaeon; assembly: GCA_003660965.1. Taxonomy (GTDB): domain Archaea; phylum Micrarchaeota; class Micrarchaeia; order Burarchaeales; family Burarchaeaceae; genus B9-G16. The sequence goes on along the minus strand of QMVF01000077.1, from coordinate 278 downwards.
TCACTCCTACATGATCCGAGCTGCTGGTGCGACCGGGGTTCGGCGTGAATACCAGCCCGCCATTCGTAGGTCCGTTTGTAAAAGTACCAGCACGCATAACTCCATTCTCCTTCAAATCACGTACAGCAACTACTTCTGGTACATTTGCACCAGGATAGAGCATTTGGAGAAATCTCGATGCATGCAGCGCGCATCCAAGGCTTGCACCGCCCCTGCCATCACTACCGAGACCTGCCCTATCTCCTGCATTAAGCCTTGCCTGAAGCTCTGCCTGTATC
>QMVF01000076.1 GCA_003660965.1 Microcaldota archaeon | reverse complement strand
GGTTATATCAGGTTCAGTGGCAATTTCAACCAGAGGTATGCCCAGTCTGTCTAATCTGAAAACTGCCACATCGCCCTTTTCTGAAACTATTCCCGCGCTCTCCTCCTCAAGCGCTATGGTTTGGATTCCTATCTTCTTCCCGTTTACTGAAATCGAACCGCCAAGCGCAATTACGGCAGTGCGCTGAAAGCCGCTTGTATTAGACCCGTCCACCACTGCCTTTCTCATAACCTCGATTTCATCAACTGGTTTTGAATTAAGTAAAAGAGCTATTTCAAGTGCTGCATCAAGTGCATGTCTGTTGAGTGCATGCGGAGGCTCCTCGTCAAGCTCAACTGGGCAGTTGTTGTCGTAAACATGGTAGACGAACTCCCTCCTTCTTGCGCTCTCGAACTCGGATGCCCTGTCAGACTCGCCAAGCTCGCTGAGAACTGCATGCTGCATCCGCCTTACTTCAAACAAGGGCTTGTTGCTCTCGCTCTCCCCTTTGCATGCGCAGAACAGCTTCCTGCCTGCAAGCCTTTGATGAATTTCAATTCCGCACTTCAAGTTAATCACTAGCGCAAGTTCATTCAAAATAATCTATTTCAAGCTGGGAGCGTTCAGTTAGCTCGCCTGCAAGGTTTGTTAGCATCATCTTCTTGACTTCCTCAGGCTTCTTAGTGTGCCCGAGCACCCACATCAACTTCACAAGAGCAACTTCAGGAAGCCAGTCGCACCCATCCCCAATAACTCCCACTTCATTAAGCAGCCTTCCCCCACTGTAAACGTGCATGTTTAGCCTTCCGTATATGGTTTGGGGTGCCATGACTACGGGTATATTCTGCTCAATCAAATGCTTTACTTCGGGCAGAATTGACTTTACCATCTTGTTGTTCATCACATTAGTTGGTACCTGTCCAAGCCCCGTGCCTGCAAATACCACCCCATCATAGTCATTCAGCTTCTTTATCAACTCAGGCTTTATGCCTGGGTGGATATAAATCAGAGCTACGTTTGGGTTGATTTTTGTATCTACTTCAAGCTTGCGCGAGTTGCGCTTGCAGTAGTTTGCAAGTAAGGGCTCGAGCTTGTGAGTTTTGTAGGAAATGCGCGCAAGGGGTTTTGCGTTTATGCTTCTGAAAGCATCCCTTCGTGAGGTGTGCATCTTCCTCACCCTTGTCCCGCGGTGGAAGTAGCATGCGTCATCATTTGAGCTTGCATGCATGCACACTCCAACTTCTGCTATGGGGCTTTTGGCAGCTGCGGCTGCGCAAATCAGATTCACCACATTATCGCTCGAACCCCTATCACTGCTCCTCTGAGTGCCTACAAGAACTACGGGTACGGGTGGTTTGAGCATGAATGAGAGGGCTGCTGCGCTGTAGGACATGGTGTCTGTGCCATGCGGTAAAACCACACCAGTTGCGCCCTCCTTTATTTCCTTCCCCGCCTCCCGAGCCATAACCTGCCAGTGCTCTGGTGAAATGTCCTCGCTCAGAATTGTGAATAGGGAGCGCACATTCATGGGTCCCTGTTCCTTGAGCTCAGGTACAACTGCAAACAGTTCAGATGTACTCATGGTTCCGTAAACTGCACCTGTAAGATGCTCCACCTTGCTTGCTATAGTCCCGCCGCAGCTTAGGATTGAAAGCGCTCCCTTCTGCCTCTTTGGACTCTTCTCCTTCTGCTCCTTTCCCTTTGTTCCTTTCTTTAGCAGTTTGATTTCAGTGCTGCTTGTGTAATTTACGCCCACATTATAGCCATTATTGAGCTTGAGAACTATGCACCTTGGGTCGCCCTGGGGCTGGGGCATGAGTATGCCTTCGTACAGCTCATCTCCCTTCTTAACCTCGATCATGTCGCCTTCTGCAACTCCAAGCTTTTTGAAAATCGAGTAAATGCGCTCTGAGTACATGGCTGACTATTAGGAGAGTTTTTTAATAAGCTTTGCCAATAAGCATGCATGTACATGCGGGTGCACAGGCAGGCAAATGAAGTGGTGCTTGCGCTGTGCGATTCTGAACTGCTTGGAAAGGTTTTGAGGGAGGAGGAAATTGTGCTGGACTTGAAGCAGTTTGGCGAGTTTTATAAAGGTAAGAAGGTTGAGCAGGAGGAGCTGGCGGAAGCTCTTGGCGAGGCAACTTCGATAAATGCAGTTGGGGAGAGGTCTGTGGAGGCTGTTAGAAATGCGGTTGGCTTTGAAGAGGATAAGGTGAGGCTTGTTGAAGGCGTGCCCCATGTGCAGGTATATAAGGTTTAAAATACTGCTTGGATATTAGCAAGTATAGAGGGTGTGTGGAATGGAAACTCTTACTGTGATTGCGCCTGATAAAATAGGACTTTTGCTAGAGGTTACTACCGTTCTTGGGAAGGAGAAGATAAATATTGAGTCAATTTCCCTTGAGGTTGTGGGGAATAAGGCTATAATAAGGCTTATACTTGAAAAGGGCGCGGTGAAGAAGGCCAAGAGCCTTCTTGAAAAGGCGGGCTTCCAGGTGGTTGCATCTGATACGCTGGTTATAAAGTTGAATGATAAGCCTGGCGAGCTTGCAAAAGTTGCAAAGATATTGGCTGAAAGCAAGGTTTCAATAGAGAGCGTTCATGTTATAGACAAGCAGAATGGTAAAACGCTGGATGCTATAAAGGTGGATGATGCAAAGAAGGCTGAAAAACTTCTTAGGGAGTATTTGTAGGTGCTTGAATGAAGGCTGCTGTGGTTGTAATAGATATGCTAAACGATTTTGTAACTGGCAGTTTGAAGTGCGAAAGGGCTCAGAGAATCATACCGAATTTGAAGCTCTTGATTAAAACTGCGAGGAAGAAGAAGGTGCCCGTAGTTTATGTGGGAGATGCGCATCTTGATTCGGATAATGAGTTGAATGTATGGGGCCCGCATGGAATGAAGGGTACGGAGGGTGCAAAAACCATACCAGAGCTTGCACCTGCTGAGGGGGATTATGTGCTTGAGAAGAGAACCTACAGCAGCTTTTTTGAAACTGGTTTAGACCCTTTGCTAAGAAACAAGGGAGTTGATACGGTAATCGTAACCGGGCTTCACACCCACATATGCGTTAGGCATACGAGCGCTGATGCTTTCTTCAGAAGCTATAAAGTTATAGTTCCTGAGGACTGCGTGGACTCGTTTACAGAGCAGGATCATGCAAAGGGGCTTGAGTATTTGAAAATGGCATACAAGGCAGATATTCCGAAAGCGGCGGAGCTTGTTAAGAAGCTCTAATTTAAAGCTCGAGCTCAACCTTTCTCTTTCTAACCTTTTTACCCTCTTCCAGAGCATTTGCTACTTTCTGATAATTGGCATAAATTGCATCTCCCCTCTCCTTTGCTTCCTTTGCCCCAGCTTCATACCTTGCAAGTGTTTCCCGCTGCTCCTGCAGTGCGCGCTTTAATTTCTCCCTCTGCTGCTGCAGCCCCTCATCCTGCTTTACTTCTACAGGAGCTGAAGCTGCTGCCTTATCAATTGCTTCTGAAAGGGTTTTGAATTTCTCTGCTTTAAGCAGCGAATGGTTTGAGAGCTCTGTTAATGCAAATTCCGGCTGCGCATTTTCGGGCTGGTAAAGCCTTGGGGAGAGGTTGGCAATCATTGACTTGATTTCCTGCGCCAGCTTTCTAAGCCTCTTTCCATCAACAGTCCTTCCCTTTTCATCTGCGCCTATATCCACGCGCGCAAGCGCTTCTTCTAAATAAATGGTGCCTATGGGTAATCTGCGGGCAAGGGTTGAGATTATGTGCTTTTCACACATCATGGATGCAAGCTTGCTTTCGCTCAGCTCGCTTGGCTTTATGATTTTCGCGCTTGGGAATGCATAGGTCTGGCCTGGCCAGATGCGCCTGTCCTTCCATTCCTCCCTTCGCAGGCAGTTCAGAATTTTGTATTCAGAATTGCACAGAACTAAATTACCATTTGAAAACAATTCAGCTATTAAAATGAATTTCCCATCTTTTGCAGAAAATTGGAAAACTGCAACTCTATCAAATGCATGCTGTACTATTGATTCAGCCTTTGCATTCTTCAGCCGCTTGCGAAGGCTCATTACAAAATCCTCAGGTGCGGGAGCTTTTTCTATGCGCTTTGTAAGATAGATTAGCTTTCGATTCAAATCTAGAATTAAGTCGAATTGAGTTGGAGCCTTTCTCATTTTGAGTCTGAAGCGCTCGCCCTCCAGCCCGTAAATATTGTCAAGCCTGCCCCCTATTAGAGGTTGAAGCTCCTTGATTATGAATTTCAGCTCAAGGTTGGTGAGTTCATGCATGTCAAACCCTGAACTTCTTTTCTATCTGATGCCTTTTAAGCGGTGAGCGTGCGCCGGGAAGCATAACTTTGGCTGCAGCGGCTGCATTTGCAAACCTAACTGAATTCTTAAG
>QMVF01000075.1 GCA_003660965.1 Microcaldota archaeon | reverse complement strand
GGGATTTCTAGGCAACCCTTTTCTTTTCCCGAGGGCTTTTCTTTTTCCAAAAGAAAAGGGCTCGAACCCTGATTTGAAGGTCTCTCCAATGCGAAATTGCTCGCATCTCCAGAAATCACGTCATTCCGCTCGCGCGGTCAGCATACCCACAAATAACTTGGCAAGTCCGTAGATTCCCTTTCATAAAGAAATCCTCTGGAGCCTCGAAGTTCTTTCTTTCCCGGGTTTCTTTCTTCCAAGAAAGAAAGCCGCTTCCGTGCTGCCAAGTTGCACCATGACCCCAAAAGGAACCTATGGTTCCTTTTGCACAACCTCCCTTCTGAAGGATGCTATGCTCCTTTGCGAACTTGAGCTTAAAAATAGTTAGCCTACTTCTTCACGCCATACTCCTTCTGATATGCCTTGAATGCATCATACTGCTCCTGCTTAACATAAACCTTTCCATCAACTTCCCGCTCCAGCAAATAGTCGAAAATCTCGCTTACCGTGAATACGGGGTAGGTGTGAACTCCCCTTCGCTCCAGCTCCTGCAGCGCACTCCCGCCTTTCTCATCAACCTCCTGCCTATCAAGTAAAATCAGCAGGGCAGGCACGGAGAGTTCCATGCGCATGCGCTTGAGCTTGTCAAGCATCGCAAACTTAGTATAGCCAGTAGTCATTACATCATCAACCATAAGCAGCCTGTCCCCGCGCATTAAATTACCTACAAAGAAGCGCTCGCCCTCAACTCCGTGCGCCTTCTCCTCCTTCCTATCGTAAATCAGACGCGCATTGCGCCCGTGCTTTTCAAAAAGCGCTTGGGCAGTGGAAACTGCTAGAGGTATGCCCTTGTAGGCCGGCCCCAGAATTGCATCAAATTCAATATCATTTTCTACAAGCAGCTGAGCATAGGCATCCCCTACCATTGAAAGCGACTCGCCATCATCAAGCGTGCCGGTGCTGAAAAAGTATGGGCTGTCGCGGCCTGATTTTAGTTTGAACTGGCCGAATTTGAGCGCATTCTTTTTGAGAAGAAATTCAAGCAGCTTTTCGTTCATTCTCCCCGCCTCAGCTTCCTAAAGCTTTTTACAAAATCCTCTGCAACTTCAGCTGGCTTCTTGGCATAAATCAGGGTGCGGCCCACATTTATAAGCAGATTCTGCCCTCCATGTAGGAAGATGCGCTCCGCATCCCCGCCCTGCGCACCTATGCCTGGCACCAGGAAAATTACATCCTTGCCCATAATCTGTCTCGCGCGCTTGATTTCCATGGCAGTAGTGTTGGCAGCTCCTATTACTGCCCCCTCGCACTTATGCTCGGCTATCTTGGATGAGATCCATTCAAAGCCCGGCTTGTCTTTAACAGTGCACGAGCGCATGAATATGCCTGCATCCGGGTTGCTCATCAAAGTTAGAACAAAAAGACCTATATCGCGCGCATGGGCCTGGGTCGCAGCCTCTGCTATGTTGCCTGCAAATGGAGAGTAGGTTACTGCGTCAAAGCCTGCCTTGTGCGCCCAGTAGAAGCAGGCATCATTGGAGGGGCCTATATCATTTACCTTTATATCCAAAATTGAAAGCGCCTCCTGCTTCTTAATAGCTTCATTCAATTTCTTGTAGTGCTCAATTGAAAATGGGAAAATGTATTGCGCATTCAGCTTGTAGGCAAGTGCCCAGAAGCCTGTTTTTTCAATAATATCCATGGTAAAAGAATACAAGCCATCGGGCTCATCCCCGCCGCTCTGTTTGAAGTAATCCTCAGGCACCGCGTTGCCGGTGCGCATTGCGGGCGGTGCTGGGTCTAGGCCTACGCAAAGTACGCTGTTTTTCTCCTCCTTTGCCTCTAGGTATTTTTTAAGCAGCTTGCCCATGAACATCAAACCCTTTTCCTGCCCTCTGCCTTAACTGCCTTTACCAGCGAGCCCATCAGCCTCTTGACATCGCTCGCCTTTTCAATGGCAGTTCCAACGTGAATTGCATCTGCACCTGCCTTCACTATTGCGCCCGCCTGCTCAGGCTTCCTTATGCCGCCTGCAACTATGTATGGAATGTCAATTGAGGCGCGCACTGTTTTTACCAGTTCCAAAGGCACTGGGCCCTCTGCAGGTGCTGAGCCAGTATCAGTTATCACCAGTCTGCAGCCAGCATATTGTGCTCCGAGTGCAAGTGCAGCTGCTATCTGGGGCTTGGTGCGCGGCACAAGGTTTACATCGCCAACCCAGCCCACTGTTCCACCGGGCTCTACAACTACGTAGCCCACTGGCAGGGGCTCAATGCCGCTCTGGCGCACGGTATGGGCAGCCAGAGCCTGGGCTTCTGAAACCCAGTAAGGGTTGCGTGAATTGCGTAAGGACATGTAGTAGACTGCATCTGCATGTGCAGTTATGGTAGCTATGTTGCCGGGGAAGAGCACTACAGGTACGTTTACCTTCTCCTTGGCGCGCTTTGCAATTTCATCCAAAAGCTTGCCCTGCACACCCAATGAGCCGCCTATCAATAGTAAATCTGAGCCCGCATCGCACGCCTCCTTTGCGCTCTTAGCAGCGCTCTCTGCATTCTTGTGGTCCAGCGGGTCTATAAGTGCAAATAGTAGGGCTCCATCAGACTTGAGCTTATCGTGTATATAGCGTTCCACCTTGCCTGGTTGCATCATAAAATTCACTCCATCAGATTACGCGGTAAGCTTTTAAATATCAAAGCCTGCTGCCTCTAAAAGCTAATGCAGCCACTCCTGCTCGCTCACGCCTGCGCGCTTGTTTGCAACCCGTGCTAATTGGAAGAGCAGAGAGGAAAGGCGGTTCAGGTATATTATGCAGTGCGGGTTGATGTTCTCGCTCTTGGAAAGGGCCACGGTTCTGCGCTCAGCCCTTCTGCATACGGCTCTGCATACCTGCAGCTGCGAGGCAAGCTTTGTTCCTCCTGGAATTAGGAATTTATGCAAGGGCTCAAGCTCTTGCTCCAAATTACCTATAAGCTCTTCCAGCCCCCCCACGTGCTTTTCATTAATTCTGTTCGACTCGCCTAGGCATGCAAGGTCTGCTCCAAGCTCGAAAAGGTTTGACTGTATGCCCTTGAGCGCATCTCGTACATCCCTTTGCTCTGCCTCTGAAAGCGCAAGGCCGATGAATGAATTCAGCTCATCTACTGAGCCGCATGCCTCCAGCCGTGCATGGTCTTTTGCAACCTTTTCTCCGCCATATAAAGTAGTTTCGCCCTTATCGCCCTTGCGCGTATAAATCGGCATCTCATCACTTCTTGAGCAGCTTCTTCAACTCCTCCTGAAAATCCTCAAGGTCTGCAAACTCCCTGTAAACGCTTGCAAAGCGAATGTAGGCAACCTTGTCCAAGCTTTTCAGCTTCTTCATAACCAGATTGCCTATGAGCTCGCTGGTTACCTCGGTGCCCTCCCTCTGCCTCAGCTGCCTCTCGATGCTATCCACTATCTTTTCCATCTGCTCGTGCGAAACGTTGCACTTCTCGCATGCCTTTTCAATGCCTGAAAGCAGCTTATCACGCTTGAACGGCTCCCTCTTCCCATCCTTTTTCTTAACGTATAGGTCTACCATTTCAACGCGTTCATAGGTGGTAAACCTCTTCTCGCACTTCTCGCATTCCCTCCTTCTTCGAGTAACTTCCACATCCTCCGCATCCCTGGAATCTATAACTTTGGTTTCCAAATGACCGCAGTAAGGGCATCTCATTAATTCAGCCTCTCCACAATATGTAATGGGAGTGCAAGGTTAAAATACTAATCACTACTGCGCTTGCCTGCACCCAGTCTCAAAGTCTTGACAGCTTCCCTTACTCCAATGGAATCCACTGCTATCATTATGAAGCGCGTAAGCAGGGAGAATACAAGGGCCTGCTCAAGGGTAGCGCCGAAGAGCATGAGTACGAAGATTGTGCCTGCCTCGTACACGCCCGCGCCTGCAAATGTGGGAAGGGGTGCGAATTGAAGAACTGTGGAGAGGGGCTGGAGGAATGCGAAGAAGATTAGTGCATGGAAGGGAACGGCTGGCGTGAAGCCGATTGCCTGCGAAAGCGCAAACCATTCAACTGCCTTAAACAGCCAGGTAAGTGCAAGTAAGAGCAGAATTAGCCAGAGGAGGCGCTTTATGGAAGCCGAGTTCTTCTGCATCTGCTCAACTAGATTGATTATCCTGTCGAAGAAAGGTATGAAGCTGAATTTTTTGAGAAGTGAGGAGAATTTGGGCGAGAAGAGCATGAGGAGCATTATGCCAATCATTGCGCCTACTGCTATGATTGCAAATGCTATTGTAAGAACCATTGACTGGTCGCCGCCGCCAAGTGCATAGGTAAGCAAATACCAGGCAGCTATTGCGCCTGCTGTAATTTTGAGCATGAAGTCGAAAATTTGAGGCCCTATTATAG
>QMVF01000074.1 GCA_003660965.1 Microcaldota archaeon | reverse complement strand
CTTTCTGATGATGTGGAGAGCATCTATTCACAGGAAGGCTTGAAGGGCTTGGAGGAAATTCCAGGAGTAGGGAGGAGCATAGCAAAGAAAATAGAGGAAATAATAGAGACTGGCAAGCTCAAGTACCATCAGAAATTGAAAAAGAAAATTCCTATTGATTTTGACAAGCTCACTTCAATAGAGGGCATTGGACCTAAGACTGTGAAGAAGCTTTACGATGAGCTGGGCATAGAGGATTTTGATGATTTGAAGGAAGCACTGGAGAAAGGTAAGATAAGAAAGCTGGAAGGCTTTGGAAAGAGGAGCGAGGAAAAGATAAGGCAGGGGCTGGAGTTTGTGGAAAAGAGCGGTGGAAGAATGCTGCTTGCGCGCGCCCACCGAATTGCAGATGAAATTCTGGAGGAATTGCGGGAATCGAAGCAGATAAGCGCGTTGCAGCTTGCCGGTTCTGCAAGGAGAATGAAGGATACTGTTGGTGATTTGGACATACTTGCGGTTTCGAATTCGCCTGAAAAGGCAATGGACCTGTTCGTATCGCTTTCCCAAGTGGGAAGCATAGTTGCAAAGGGAAAGACCAAGAGCACGGTGAGGCTGAAGAGCGGTTTTGACTGCGATCTCAGAATTGTGAAGAAGGAGTCGTTTGGAAGCGCTCTTCTTTATTTCACTGGCTCAAAGGCGCACAACATAGCCCTTAGAAAAATTGCCATGAAGAAGGGACTTAAGCTGAACGAGTACGGAGTCTTTAAGAAGAGCAAGAAAAGGATTGCGGGAAAGAATGAGAGGGAGGTTTACAAAGCCCTTGGCCTCCACTACATAGAGCCAGAACTGAGGGAGAATGAGGGGGAGATTGATGCTGCGGAGAAGAATAAGCTGCCCAAGCTCATAGATTACGATTCGATTAAAGGAGATTTCCACATGCATTCCAAGTGGAGCGATGGAACCAGAAGCATAAAGGAGATGGTGGAGGCTGCTAAGGGGCAGGGCTATGAGTGGGTTGCCCTAACCGACCATTCAAAAAGCGCGCGAGTTGCGAATGGGCTGGATGAGAGGAGATTCAGGAAGCAGTGGAAGGAGATTGAAAAGACCAAGGTGAAGGGACTTGAGGTTTTGAGGGGGGTTGAAATGGATATATTGAAGGATGGGTCACTTGATTTTTCCAACTCATTTCTTGAAAATTTCGATGTGGTCATAGGGGCAATTCATTCCAGCTTCAGCATGCCTGCCAAAAAAATGACCAAAAGAATAAAGAAGGCCTTGGAGAGCGGGATGATAGACATACTTGCGCACCCCACTGGAAGGCTGATTGGAAGCAGAAGGGGCTATGCACTTGAATGGGATGAACTGTTTGACGTATGCAAGAGTACGAATACGGCATTGGAAATAAACGCCTATCAGCAGAGGCTGGACTTGGATTATTCCCACATAAAGGAAGCTGTGAAGAGAGGAGTGAGACTTACTATTGGAACGGATGCCCACGCGCCAGATCAGCTCAAGTTCATGCGCTTTGGAATAGGAACTGCAAGAAGAGGGTGGGCGGAGGGAAAGAATGTAATGAATACCCTGAGTGCGAAGACTGTGAAGAAGAGACTTGGGTAGAGATGGATAAGATTATGTAAATTGTACTGCAGACCAGGAGTTCACAATAAGATACAGACCAAATGCTAGGAATATGAGGCCTGCGACAAACCTTCCATATTTAGTCATCCACGCGCCAAGTGGTAGGAGCAACTTGTTGGCTTTTTGAGGTTTGATTAGGTAAAGTGCAAGCGGAACCAGTATAGGGGAAAGCAAGAAGGTGCTTATGCTTCTGCATTATTAAATTCTGCGCATGAGCTCATAGCTCTGCAACTTTTCTAAGAGCCTGCATCAGGTCATCTAGTATGTCTCCAAGGCTCTCCGTACCAACTGAAATTCTGAGAAGGCCGTCGCTAATCCCCTTTCCTTCCCTTTCTGCCTTTGGAACGGAGGCGTGGGTGGTGCTTGCGGGGTGGCACATTAGGGATTCCACGCTTCCAAGGCTCACTGCATGAGTTATCACCTTCAGGTTGTCTATCAGCACCTTTCCACCCTCCAAACCTTTCTTGAGTATGAACGCGACCATGTAGCCAGGCCCTTTCATCTGGCCATCAAAGGGGTAGCCAGGGTCTAGAGAAGGGTAATGGACTCTTTGCACTTCTCCATGCGCTTCCAGCTCTCTTGCAATTTCTATAGCATTTGCCTGCATCTTCTCATAACGGAGCGGAAGGGTCTTGATTCCATCCAAGAAGGCACTTGCCTCCCTTGCAGGCAGTATACCCCCAAGGTCTTTTCTTATTGAGAACAGGTGTTCTATGAACCTCCCGCCGCCGAGCACCGCGCCTCCGATTGCATTTGAATGCCCGCCTATTGATTTCGTCATCGAATATACTACAACATGTGCCCCCTTTTCAAACGGATTTTGGCCTCGTGGTGAGGCAAAGGTATTGTCAACTATAACCGGGCATCTGCCATTTACAACATCAACCACCTTTGCAATTTCAATAACATCGAGCACGGGGTTGGATGGGGTTTCGAAGAATACTGCACGCGTTCGGGCATCAATGGCCTGGTCCAACATCTTGAGATTACGCATATCTATAAAACGCGTTTCGATACCGAGTGCAGGCAGCTGCTCCCTGAACAATTCATCAGTACAACCATAAACTGTCTTGTGCACAACTACATTGTCGCCTGCTGTAACCAGAGGCAGGATGGTATGGCTTATTGCAGCCATTCCGCTTCCGAACACGATTGAATCCCCGCATCCGTGCATTCCAGTAAGCGCGCACTCGAGCTCAAATGCAGGCTTGCTCCCAAGCCTTTCATAGATTCCGCCAGTCCTTCCTTCCACCACTCCATTCTCAAATCTGGCTGCGAGCTCGTCGCAGGTTATAGTGGGCATGGTGGTGCTTGTGACCACAGGGGCTATTACGAATTTCCCATCGCTCTCCTTGTTTCCTCCTGCATGGACTGCAACTGTTCTCTCATTCCAGCCAGCCCACCTTATTCTTCCAAGGGGCCCTTCCTCCATGGGATTCGCCCAAGACCTTCCCGCAAAAGCTTCCCTGGGCTTGGCCGGGGGTTTGAAAACAGCTATGCCCTTGAACTTGGCCGCACTCATCTTCCCACAGAAAAATTACGCTTTATAAATTATTAAACTTGTACGCTCGGCAAAAGCAGAAGATTCATTCAGATTACCAAAACCAGACTCAAGCCATTTCCAGAAACACCAGCACAATAGCCAATGCAACGCCTCCTAAAAAGGCCAAAAGAGAATGCTCCTTTTCATGCTCTCTTGCTTCAGGCAAAAGGTGGGCGGCTGAAACATAAATCAGAACTCCTGAAACAAATCCAAGAGCAAGGCCTAAAATAGAGCTGGTTAAGCTGCTTACAAAAGGGTACGCTATGAATGCACCTATAGGGGTAGTGAGAGCTGCTACAAAAAATGCATATCGCGCTGCAATTTCTGCACGCATACCTCCCTGGCGCACAACTGAGAAAGTTATAACTCCTTCTGCAAATTCATGAATTACAAGCCCTATGCCGGACAATATACCAACTAGAGGGCTAACGCTAAAAGTTACTGCATAAATAATCCCGTCAACAAAGGAATGAATGCCTATACCTTCTACCGCAGTAATGCCAAATGCTAGGCTCTTTTGTTTTGTCTTTCTCTTTATTAGTTCATTACTAAAGAGCATGAACAAAAAGCCGAACAGGGCTGCAAAGCCCGCGTCGGGATTTTTTCCAACTGCAGTTGGCAAGACAAACGTCAGGGGCGTGGAAATCAGAACCCCTGAAGCAAAGCACATGAAATAGGTTTTTATTTTTTCTACCCAGTGTGCATTTTTATAAACTGCAAATATGCCGATGGAATTGACGATAGCCGCACCTATTGCAAAAATCGCTATCCAGGTGAGTGTTGTTAATTCAACCATTTGCTCAGCTTTTTTAGAAAGTTCGGTTTGCCGCTATTTGAGTGGGAGTATAAAGTTAATAAATTAAAGCATTAAAGTTATTAACAAATAAAGCGCATTGGATGCCAGGTTAATAATTCGGTGGAAAAATGGAAATAATCAGCGTTTCATTGGAAGCGGAAGATGTAAAGAAGGTCAGGGAAATAATGGAATCTCTTGGAATCAAGAGCAGGTCAAAATTAATAAGGGCTTCGCTGGATTCGCTGGTAAAGGAGTATGAAGTTCTTTCGGAGTTAGAAGGCAGCCAGACGGTTGTATTTATGATTTCTAAGAAGAACGGAAAATCAGATGTTTCAAAAATCATGCACGAGTTTCAGGGAGTAATCAAGACCAACATACACCATCACTCCCCAAAAGGCTGTTTGGATATTCTGATTACTGAAGGAGATGCAAATGTCATCAGAAGCATGT
>QMVF01000073.1 GCA_003660965.1 Microcaldota archaeon | reverse complement strand
CTCCTCAGGCATAATCTGAGCGTCCACCCAAACCGTTCCAGTTCTGCTCTCAAACTCTGCAGTTGCAGGCTCTATAACTGCATCAAGCGTTCCATCGCTAACCGCTCCATATGGTACATTGCGCAGTGCGTGCGAGCTTGCGCACAGGATTAGTAGAATTGCAAAAACTAACTGCAACCGCATGCCTAGAGTTTGAAGGGGCGCTTTATAAAATTGCTGGGCTTCAGATTATGTAAAGCGAGAAGTGCCTCACAATCCATTTCCAAGCCTTGTACCAAAGCTTATTATTCTTCTTTATAACATTCAGCAAGTCTTTGAATGCCTCCCTTTCCCCAGGAGCCATCTTGCTTTCGGTTATCTTCAGATGCTCCTTTCCATCCACTATCGTTTTCTCCTTCTGCTCTCCAATTTCCTTGTTCGCGCTCTCATACCATGGAGGAAGCGAGCTCTTTTTCTTCTTTATAGCCTTAAGGAAATCCTTCATCTTAACCTCTCGTTCCCTGCCTCCCTTAAACGCTTCCTTCCACGGAATTGCAGCAGCATCATCACATATTTGCTTGATATCTGCAGCCGCATAGCCTATGGTTGCGCGTGCAAGCCTTCCAAAGTTTATTCTCTTCGCGTGTGGGAAGCGCCTTGAATGCAATTTGAATATCTGCTCTCTTGAGTTCTTGTCTGGCTCCGGTATAAAAATTATTTTTGAAAACCTGCCGGACCTTCGCAAGGCAGGATCAACATCCCATGGCGCGTTGGTGGCCCCTATAACCAGCACATCAGCATTGTTAGCCTCCAACCCATCCATTTCATAAAGCAGCTGGTTGACTGCCATCTTCTGATAGGGCTGCTGCTTCATCTCATCCCTTCTTCCTCCAAGCGCCTCAACCTCGTCGAAAAATATAACGCAGGGGGTATTCTTCCTTCCAGTTTCGAATATGTTGTGTATATTCTTCTCTGTATTCCCAACATACATGTCCATAATATCGCTAATCTTTGCGTTTATGAAGCTTGCCTTGCACTCGCCAGCTGCAGCCTTCACTATGTATGTTTTGCCACATCCAGGAGGACCGTAGAGCATCACTCCACCTCCCCCAAGCTTCCCGTACTTTCGGGCAAGGTCTGGCTGAAGAAGAGGATAGACGATCATGTCATTTATGAGCTCCTTAACCTTCTGCAGGCCTGCAACATCTTTGAAGTCCATGTCCGGCTTTGAGAGCAATTTTACAGGGTTTACTATGTTTCCCTCCTGGCCTCCTGTAGTTGCTCCCATCGCCCCGCCCGCACCGCCAGTTGACTGCTTCTGTCTTGCCTGTTCAAGATGGGTTTTGGCCTCCTCAAAATCGGGGTTTAGCTTAATCGACTGCTCATAATCCTGAATTGCCCTGTCATAATTTCCCATATAGTCATAAGCTAAGCCGCGTATATGGTATGCTTCTGCAAAGTTCGGGTTTAGCTGAAGAACCTTGTCAAAATCCTTAACTGCCCTCTCATAATCCTGCTGGCACGCATATGCAAGCCCGCGGTTGTAATATGCCTTCAAATATTTTGGATTAAGCGAAAGTGCCTTGTCATAGTCAACTATTGCCCTGTCAAAATCCTGCTGCCTGTAATATGCATCGCCACGATTGTTGTAAATTACAGCATTCCTCGGGTCTAGCTCCGCTGCCTTTGCATAGTCTTTTATGGACTTGTCGAACTGCTTCTTGTTATAGTAGCAGAGCCCCCTGTTGAAATATGCCTCTGCAAAGCTCGGGTTGAGAACAATTGCCATATTGTAATTTTCAATAGCCTTGTCATAGTCTCCTTTTTCATAATAGCCGTTGCCCCTGTGGTAGTATGTGCGGGCATCTGTAGGGCTTGCGCGCGATTCAAATAGCTTATCGTAGTCAACAGCCATTGCACTTATTTCAACGTGAAAACCGCTTAATAAAGCTTTATATGCAATTGAACTATTGTGAAGGGAATAGTTGAACCGAGCATACGGCGCCTAGAGGAGATGCAGGATCTGCTTTACGACAGGCTCTATGCACGCAAGGCTCCTCCCGATCTTGCACTTTACTATATGCACAGGGCAATAGCTGAGAGGGGCACCCTGCGCTATGATATAACCGTAATTCCGCCCCTTATGCTGGGCTCTGAATACAACAAGACCATGGGTCACTATCATTCCATGGCAAGAAAAGACCTTTCCTACCCTGAGGTTTACGAAGTTCTGCACGGTAAGGCAACCTACATACTGCAGAAAAAGGGGAAGCAGGGCAGAATTGATGACGTGATTGTTATGGATGCAAAGGCAGGAGACAAAATCCTCATGCCCCCCAACTATGGCCATGTTACTATAAACCGCTCCAACTCAACCCTGTTTATGGCAAATGTGATAAGCGAGCGGTGCAAGAGCGACTATTCTGATTACAAGCGCCTAAAAGGCGCTGCCTATTATTTGACTGAAGACGGTTTTGTAAAAAATCCGAATTACAAGAAGCTTCCTAAAATAAGAAAGCAGAAGCCCCATGCACCGCTTAACAAAAGGCTAACTCTCTACGAACTTCTAAAAACCAATCCCGGTTCACTCAAATTCCTAGATAAGCCGCAGCTTCTATGATTGCCTACTTTCTCTCTGATATCTTCTCTTATTTCCCTGAGCCCCCCTCTCATGCCCTTAATCTATGCTCCTTCTGCTATTTAAAATGAGCATCCAAGCTCCAAATTCACTGCAGCTTTATCCTGTACTTGTCAAGTGCATCATCCGGTTCAGAGTAATATTCACCGCAGAATTCAGCAAGCTGCTCTATACTCTTGATTCCCTTCCCAGACAAATTCTCCAAAATCTTGGCGCGGGCTTTCAATTCATTAAGAATTTCTTTAGGCGTAACTCCCGAAGCCTGCGCCAGCCGGTCCCTGTAAATAACGCTCGGGTGTGCATTCTTTATCTTTCCTGATGCAACATCGAATTTTGCAAGGTCGCTCAACAAGACTTTCTTCTCAATCCCGCCAGTCTCGCTTATCTGCACTATTGCCCTAAGCACCTTTCCTTTCTGATAAAACTGGCGCACTATTATGAATACATCGATAAGCGGAATTATTTCAGTAGGTACATTCATCGGAGCATTCTCAAGCCTCATAACTACCTCCCTTGGAGAGCTTGCGTGTATGGTTCCCATACAGATCTTCCCGATGTTCATAGCAGTCATCATGTCCGCGGCTTCCTCACCCCTAACCTCTCCAACCACCAGCCTGTCAGGCCTCATCCTCAGCGTATTCTTTACAAGCTCGCGCATGCTCAGCTCTCCAGTGGTTTCAAGCCTCGCGCAATTCTCCCTAGTTTCCGTATTAAGCTCAAGCGTATCCTCTATAACAACTATCCTTTCATTGGTTGGAAAGAAGGAGAATAGTGCATTCAATAGCGTGGTTTTGCCTGAACCGGGCATTCCGCCTATGAGCATATTGGCGGGTTTAATACCAAGTCCCTCTGCATAAAGCCAGAGATGAGCAGCCACCTCGTAGTCCATAGTCCCGCTTTCCACAAGGTCTATTATGCTCAGCGGGCGCTGCTTGAACTTTCTGAACGTTATCTGAGGTCCAAAGGGAGAGGTTACAAGATTTACCCTTCCTCCATCTGGCAGGTGAAAGTTGTTTATTGGCTTCAGCCTGTGCTTGCCAGAGAAAACCAGAAGCTTGTGCATGAGCAAATCAAGCTCCTCCAGACTCTCATACTTCTTATCGGTCTTTATCATTCCCTCCCCTGATTTGAAAATGAAAATAGGATTAATGCCGTTTATTATAAGGTCCTCCACTTCCTCATCATGTATGTATGGGTCTATCATTCCAAAGCTCAATATCTTCTTGACCATCGCATTCTTTTCCCGCTCCTTTATGCCGCTGAACACCTCTTCCAAGGTTTCCTTTACAATTGCAGCCTGCTGCTCTTTAGTCTGAGCAAAGGAGAATTTTCCAATAAGCTTTTCAAGAACTTTTTTTTCCGCCTCTATGGAACGAGATGTGGTGGGCATGCTTACAGCTCGCGAAGCTTCTATTTAAATCTTAGCCGTCTTCCCATCAGATCATTCCGTGTCTGTCCTTGAATTTCTCCTTTGCATCCTCAAAAGGCTCGCGCGGAAGGTGCTTCTTATTGTACACTATAAGCTTCTCCGCCTTCATCTTTTCAATTAAAACGTAGAGGAATGCATTCCATTCCTCGAGCTCGCCTTCATATGCTCCGAGCAGGCTTTCAGCTGTTTCCAGAAGCCTTACCAAATCGACGAAGAATTTGGCATCAGCCCCTCCTCCCCTCTCCTGCATGTGCTTTATTCTGCTTGCAAGAAGCAGGCGCGCAAGCGCCAATTTTTTTGTAAATTTTATTCTTTCCTCCCCCTGCCTCTCAACTGCAAGCGCCTTCACCCTGTCCTCAGACT
>QMVF01000072.1 GCA_003660965.1 Microcaldota archaeon | reverse complement strand
GTCTCATACTCCGAAGTGCCCGAGAAGGACAGGGGCGGCTATCTCGCGCTGTGCAGCGAAATTCACAATCTTGTGAATCGTGAATGCACGAAATACGAAAGCAAGGCCTTCCCGATTCATGATGCCGAGAGCCTGCTCTTTGTCATTGAGATTCACCGTATGCTAAAGGCATCGGGAGAAACGCTGGCAAGGCTGCGCGAGGGGCTTGGCATCGAAGGGCAGGCTGCCCGAAAGCCAATGCAGCTGCTTGAGAAGACGGTTTTAGATATCCTCACGCCCCTTTTATCGCTTGAGCCGAAATACGATTCGCTCAACCCATTCAATGCAGCCAGATGGTATAACATTTGCATCGAAAGCCTGAAAACCGGCAAACACGGCCGCCTGTGGGAGGCGCTCGACCGCCTTGCCGAAATACCCATGCATAAGCTCGACAATGCGCAGGAAGCCTTTGACTACCTCGCACTTCTCTACTGGCTGCCCGGTGAACACCCTGCATCAGAAATGCTTCAGGAACGCGCGCTGGAGCAGCTGCTAAGCTACGTTGCTGAAAATAACTGGGATAGCGCACGGCCAGTGGCAAAGGCGCTCGTGGCCCGCGATGCAGATGGCCAGGGCTGGTTCAAGGATATAGTGGCAATGAGCCATACGCTCCTGGCCATGCTCCGGAATTATGACCAGTTACCAGAAGCGCAGAAGGCCAGGTACTTCCTTGTGTGCGAGGAAGCCTATACCTACATTACGAACCAGCTAGAAGACTGCCGCTCAGCAGGCGCTCTGCCAGTTGATGATTTCAATGCGATGATTGAGCTTGGCAAGCTGCAAGGCATGTTTGAACAGATAGTCAACACCATTATCAGAATCAAGGAGGCCGAGTTCCTGAAAGAAGATGCACTTAATGCGCGCTTCATTTGGATGGATGGCTGATCTGCACCAACACCATTCCAGTACACCACAACCGCCCCAACCACCATTTTCCCATTCTTTTGCCCACTTTCCCGCGTTTAGGCAAGCTTTCACCATCCAAGTTCGCAAATCAACATCATACTGGTAAACCGTGCCAACACCTGCTGCTGGCACTCATTGCTAACAGTATACTGAAGCGCTGTGAAATGCCCTTTTCTGCGCACAAATTATTAAATTGCTAAAATGAGCAGAGTAGTAGCAGATAAAGATGCAGGGAAATTACAAAACCAACCATCATCCGATTTCAGTCCGCACTTCGCGCCGAGTTGAGAGTCTATTCACAAGGGCAAATAGGCGGAATGGGCATAGGATGCCTGATTATTTGAAAAGAACAGCTCCGCTTGTACAGACAATCATCCAGCCAGTCAGAATGAATGCTATCTGGAAGCGGGCAAGGCTCAGGGAGGTTGAAAAGGAGTTTAAAAGGCTTGCAGAAGCGCCTATAATATATAGTAGGGATTTTGCCGACCTGTGTTCAAGCGGCAACCGTGCATGTGCTATTGAAGTTGCGGGCAAGCTGCTTGAAACCAGGGAATGGAGAGCGGATGAGCAAAGGGCAACAGTTCTGCTAAGTTTTTTGGAAAACATTGTGGTTAATAGATTGGACCGCAGCTGGGAGAAGGAAGCTAGAAGAATGGCACAAAGGGCTGGCCAGCAGATTCCCAATCAGCAGCTTAGAGAATGGGCAGGCAGAATTGCAGATGCAGAGTAAGCTGGCTGAAGGCAGGTTTAAATGTTTGAAACGCGTATTTTAAGCGGTGGATTTATGGCAGTTGGTGCTCAGATTGCTCAGAATTTGGTAAGAAAGCCAATAGGCGAGATTGTAGCTGGTAGGGTGCAACAGGCTATGAAGGATAGGCGAAATCAGGCCATGAAAAGGGCTGCAAAAAGCGCAGGAGCTGATGAGCTTTGGATGCACAAACTTGCTTATGATCTTTCAATTAAGAGGAAGCTTAAGCTCATGTTTGAATTGAAGGAAGAATATGAAAGAGAGGAAGTGTGGAAGGCCAGCAACGAGCTTGCACAAATGGACAGCAGAAGCAGGGAATATGGGGCTTTGCTTGCAGATGTGTCAAAGCAGGGAAAGGCATGCGCACATGAGATAGGGGAGTTCATTGAACTTGAGCTTAAGTCTGATTTATGGCAGAATTCAGAAAACTTGGATGACTTGGTGCCAAAACTCAATGTAATTCTGAATATTCTTGAGCATATCAATGTTTTCGACGCAGCGACACCTGCCAAGGATCTTGTTGAGGCCCTGAAGGAGCTGAATAGAGATGAATTATCTGGCCATCTGATCTTGGCTCAGAGGCTTTTGGAAGCAAGAACTGAAGAGCTTAAACAGGTTGCAGAGGGCATAGTACAGGGCAATCTTACGCACCTCTAATAAATTATTAGAATTACTAATAAAGTATTAGATTAGACCTGCGAGTAGCTGTAGTAGGCAGAATTAAATAGGCGCGTGCTGATTCTGCTTCATGAGCGAAGAGGAAATGGAAGAACGTGAAGAAGGGATTCAAACCGAAGGTTCTGACGAGGAAGGGATGGATGAACCGTTGGAGCACGAGGAAAAAGAAAAAACGAGAAAGAAACCATCAGTAGCTTCGAGGGGAATTCCCTCCCGTGAAGCGCTCTACTTGCCTGCTCATTATTCAAGCGAGCTGCGCGCATTCCAGGATAAGGATGAGCATGCTCTTCGATTTAATTGGAAATTGGATGAGGTTGTAAACTTCGTATTTCCTAAGAAATACCAGGCTAAATACCATGAGGTGGCACTTGCATTCATGAATGAACTTTCTGAAAAGTTGGAGCTTACAGGTAAGGAAGTTGGGGCATTCATAGCTGCAAATGGGATTTCAAAAGCGACTTTTTACAACCGCGTTCTTCCAAGGCTGAAGAGAGTGGGGTTGGTTAAGGTTGAGCGTGAAACTGTGGTTGCAAAGGAGAGTAAAAGGAAATATAGACCAATGCGCATAACTCTGAGCAAGACTTTTGGCAATTATTTGATGAAAATAGGCGATAGCTGGCTTGCAATTGTCGATGATGCGCGCTCTCGTAGAAAGTAAGGTATTTCTAGCAGGGTTCGGATTGTAGAGCGCATTCGCATTGCTTCAGCAAGGCTATCAGATTGCAGTTGAAGTCAACTGGTGCCTCCTAAGAAGCGCCCCCCAGCAGACAATGGGCTTCCGCGCTCGCTGAAGCTGAGCTTTGTAAAAATAATAAAGAAAGGGCTTGTGCTAATTGCCGTACATGCCAGCAGCTGCTCCTCCTACGAACAGCCCTCCAAGCAGGCTAGCAAATAGAACTGCGAGTATAGCTGCAAGCACCATCACTACAAAGGAAATTGCAATGATTGGCAGGATTACAGCTGCAGCTGCCTTCACTATTTCAAGCTGATGCACATCCCTTATTACTACAACTGTTATGTAGAGTAAGTACAGACCAAAGAGCGGAGCGAGTATGAATGAACCTATGAAGGGCACGGCGCTCAAAATTACTGAAATTGCTAGACCAACTATACTAGGTATTGAAACCAGATAGGTCTGCTGTGCATACGTAGCCTTTCCGCCAAGTGCCTTTGCTACCAAGTAGTACAAGCCGTTCATTATCAAGTTGCCGATAGGTGCAAGTATAATTGCGAATACGATCATGAATATTGGCGTGAGCAGAAGCTGGAAGAATGCACCAACTACATTGCCGCTCAGAACAGACATTATGAACTGGAAGAAGGCGCTAAGCACTCCTCCTATCAGCCCTCCAATTGCACCTCCGATTGCAAAGTTCTTAACAGCCTCAGTCAAATCAGCCTTGTCCTTTCGCTTTACCAGCATTGTGGGCTTTTTAAGAGTTTCAAAACTGTCCTTAAGCAGATTCATAATATCCATATTCCACCACCACGTCGGATTTCGAGGCTATAATTAATAACTTTTCTGCTCCTTCCCTCCCTGCTCTTCAGACTCGAATTCGTCTATCAAATAGGCAAGCCCAAGGGAGCTTAGTGCGAGCAGGCCCAAAATTGCAGCTGTCGAGAGGAATAGATGGGCTGTGCGCAGGGCTGTAAAGGTGAGTTCAAGAGTTGAGCGTAGGTTGCTCAAGCCCTGCCGCGATGCCTCCAGCTCATCATGAAGCTCCTGCATATCGCCCGCAATTGAATTCATTGAATCCGACATTGATTCGAGTTCAGTAGCCGCTGAGCGTATGCTTCGCGCTGATGTGCGTAATTCGTTTGCAGCATCAGTTATTTCAGAAAGCGGGAGAATAGAGCCGGCATCTTCTAGCGAGGAGGCAAGCTCGTCTGAAGCGTCTGCATAAGAGTGCAGTGCCGAGCCCAAATTGGCAGCTATAGCTACAGAGGAGTTGCCCATCATCGTTCCAGCACTGTTGGCAGAAGTTTGAGCTGTTTCCAGTATTTCATCAAGCTGTTCAAACTGCTCATCTGAGCTCTGCTGCAGTGCGCCCAAAGAGCCAGCTAAAACTAAGTAGGAGAATATTACT
>QMVF01000071.1 GCA_003660965.1 Microcaldota archaeon | reverse complement strand
GGGCTTGAATCTATTGACCAGCTCGCTCCGTTCCATTCTATGATTC
Organism: Microcaldota archaeon; assembly: GCA_003660965.1. GTDB lineage: Archaea > Micrarchaeota > Micrarchaeia > Burarchaeales > Burarchaeaceae > B9-G16. The sequence continues at coordinate 4,426 of QMVF01000071.1, read as the reverse complement.
TTCCCCTGTAGCCTACTGCAAATGCACGGCTGTCTGATGCATACGAAATCCCGTACAGGGTTCTGCTGGTCGGGCTTGAATCTATTGACCAGCTCGCTCCGTTCCATTCTATGATTCTTCCCCTGTAGCCTACTGCAAAGCCATGGGTTGAATCGCGCAAATCAATTGCATAAAGCGTGCGGGAGGTTGGGGAGGTTTGCATGCTCCAGCTGCCTCCAGAGCGCCTCACTATTCTGCCACTTGAGCCTACTGACTGCCCCTGCTCACCAAGCATATCTAGCCCGTAGCGGCTGTAGGAGGTTGGGGAGCTGTCAATTACCCAGCCCCCTGAATTGGTGCACCTGTAGCCTGCAATTCCATCAGTCATTACGATTATGTACTTGCGCCTTCCCTCATAGCTCTGCGAATTCAGCATATCATGCGCTCGGTTTATCGCGCAGCAGATGCACGTGCCTCCACCAGCGCTGTAGGAATTGATTCTGCTTTCCAGGTATGCGGAATTGTTTGTCAAGCCATCATAATTGTTTGCAGTTGTGCTGAATGCGACCAAGCCCACGCGGGAGCCTGATGCGTTTAGAACTATGTTTATGAAGCTCTTGTCAACGCACTTGGCAAGCGCAAGCCTCTGGGTGTCGGAGTTGAATAGAGCAGGATCATCGCAGTCGCGTATGGTACCCGGGTATGAATCATCATAGCCAATTCTCCAGTTCATGCTTCCTGAAATGTCGGTTATTAGAATTACGTCTGCATTGCTCAAATTCGCATCACCAGTATCATTTGCTATGATGCCCATGCGCAGGGGCACGGTTATGAGACTTATGTTCTGGTAGTCGAGCATTGAGCTCAGGGTTGCATCATCTATGTCAATTGTTTGAGTTGATTCATTTCCAACTGCAGTCATCACCCGGTGGTTGCCTATGTTCAGGAAAGTTTCCTGGTCGCTCTTGAAATGCAGGTGGGCGGACATTGCGGAAATGTTTCCTGGAACGTAGAAGGAATCGTACAGGTTTATTATTCCGTTGATTCCGGGGAAGTAGTAGCGCATGCTGTTGGTTACTGGTGGAGCCATCTGCTCTGTATCATAGGTTATGCGGATGAAGCCTCCGCCCACGAAGTGTTTGCTTGCATTTGAATCTGTAAATTGAATTATGAACTCATTGTCCTCCCCCGGCAGTATGCTGCCTGTGCAGCCTGGGAGGGTCCAGTTGTCAACCGCATAATCGCCTGGTGATTTTATGAGGCTTGAGCAGTGGGCCCCGTTTATGTACAGCTCGGCATCAGAGCCCAGGTTGAACTCTGCATAAATGTTGCTTATTGTGGAGTTTGAAGGTATGTTGCGTATGTAGGTTGTAAGGTTTCCCTGCCCCACAAAGCCCCCGTAGAAAACGTAGGCTGAGGCCTGCCTTCCCCTTATTGTTGAGAGGAACGCGCGAGCAACGAAGCCTATTACTGGCTCTGACAGCCTGTAGCCGCTTGCAAGTCTTCTGCTCACTCCGGTTACAAAGTAGCCCTCGCCTAAGGGTGAGGTATTGTACAATGTATAATTGTCTATTAGAAATGCCCAGTTTACATTTGGGGGGAGGAGGGGCTCGAGAAGCCTGCTCACATTTGAAGCAAGCGATATGTTTTGAGAATAATTTGTAACCCAAAGAGCGCCCACAACATCTAGAAGAGTTTTGTTGTTGTCTGAAAGCTCGAACAGGTTTTCCGAGTACAGGTGCCTTGCTATCTGCTCGCTTCCAATATCCCCAAGCCTTGTCTTTGCCATTGTATCTATAGCATCCCCAGACTGTGCATGCATCGAAACCATTGCCATTTCCTCAGATATGCTGTCAAATGAGAGAAGGGAGAGCAGCAGTACTAGGGAGAGTAGTATGAATATGGCAAATAGGGCATCGAGGGAGAAGAAAATGCCTTTTCGTTCACTCATCGTTCAACTACCTCCAAATCACCAGGTTCATGGAAACCATTCTTCTTCCGTCCTCGCCGTCTGTAAGCAGAACTGCCGCACGCTTTGATATGAATATGTCGATGCTTTCATTTGTAGGGTAATAGCCGTAATCTAGCTGTTCTCCGCCTATGCGGAAGTGGTTTGAAAGCGCATCCCCTCCCACCGTACCGTTTATGTCTGCTAGGTAGTAAACCCTTCCATTACCAAAGCGCCAGTTTGCAATCAGGCCTCGGGAAAAGTTTGAGGAGTCTGGAACTTCAATGGTTATGGGCACATCACCCTCGTCACTGTAGAAAGAGTAGGAGGAAGAGCCGAAGAGCACTGGAAGGCCGGTAGATGCGTGGAAGAACCAATCGCTCTTGTTCACAACTCCATCTGCATCCGCACCAGTATGATAGCTCATTCCCAAATTCTCTATCAACATATACCCTCCAAAGCCCTCTCCCTCGAATATGAGCCTTCCTCCATTCTCTACAAAGTCTATGAGCGCGGTTTCATTTATTTGAGGAGGGGTGAGGCCCGGCTGTTCTATGACTATGGTTTTGTAGGCATTGTTTGCAGTTGCGTTGAACAGCAGTGCATTCATCGTATCCACTTCAACCCCATCATAGAAGTTCCTCGAGTCCCCGTGGTCTGGCTCTGCATCAGGCAGATTATGGCCCCAGTAGTAATCCCATTCAATTCCAGAGTTTGAAAGAAGAGGCTGCATCTCATGTGTTGATGCTGAATAATATGCAACTGGGCTCCGGGCAATGCCGCTGGTTGCCAAATAGCCATTCCTTTGAGTTATGTTTATGCTTATATTATATGTTGGAATTCCTAGCAGATCCTTTGCATCCTCATGCTCAATTTGCTTCAACCTCAAAAATTTGGTAGTATTCAGCTCGTGCGCGCTGTTTGCAAGCCCTATGCTTTTCACAGTGGATGCATTCCAGTCAGCAGGGCTGCCGGTGCTTCTGGTAAGTAGATCTGCTATTGCGATTGTTGAAATCTGCATTTCCTTTCTCGCTTCAGCCTCCTGGGTTTGGTAGGTAATGTTGTTCCAGATTGGAAAGAGTATGAGTAGAACTATAGTGAATAGAACTACGCTGAATATGAAGTCGGAACTGAATATTTGTGCGCGCTTCAAATCATGCAGCCTCCACAGTTATCAAACCATCTGAATTCGTAATTCTATTAACTCCTATTACGAACGAGCCCGTTACATTGGAGGTGGCTATGGGAAGCCCGTATGCTCCTTCAGAATCCCCCCAGAAAATTTGAACCACCTGGTATTCTGAATCTATGCGGATTGAATAGTTGGTACCATCGCTCAGGGAGTTTGGAAGGGTGAAGAGGCGGGAGTAACCATCGCCAACTGATGCTGCTCCGTTGAGTTCAGCAGTTACTCTCCACAGCATCTCCTTTGCAAGAATTGCCTTTCTTTCCGTAATTATATCCCTTTCGTAGGGCTGGAGTACGAGGAGGAAGAGAATTGTTATCAGAATTCCGATTGCAAGATAGGTTACGAGTTCTATTGATGACTGGCCTTTCATCAGCTAAACCTCCGTTATGTTAACTGCATTTCCAACTGCGCTTACCTCCACCCGGTGAGCTCCTGAACTTGTGCTTATGCTTCCCTGCACTGGTCCAAGGGTGGTGGCTATTACATCGGATATTCCGTAAGAGGTTGAAAGCCTTATCGATATTTCATTGTTTGATATTGTTACGTTTTCAACGCCTTCAGGAAAGGTTAGAAGGAGGGTGAATTTGGCAGGGCTTCCCTGTACGTATACTGCATCTGCAGCGCCTCTTAGCTTTGAAACCGCATGCTTTGTATATGAGGACTGGAGCTCAACTCGAGTGACTCCAACTGATGAGCTTATGTGAAGCCAGAGGGGGATTAGAATTAGAAGTGCTATTCCGATTATCACAACATATTCAAAGGCAGACTGACCCTTTTTTGAGGCATTTGAAAGCATGTTGATAGAATTTTTTTGGTATTTAATAAGCTTTCCCGTATCTCAAGCCTCCTCCTTCTTATAAAGGTAGTAAAGGAGGCCGAAGAAAGCAACAATACCTGCCGCAATCAGCACTATATGCGCTAGGCTGTTCAAATTGGATGCGGAATCCACTGCTTCCTGGGCAAGCCTTTCTGCATTTTCAGCATGAACTGCTGCCTGCTCCGGCTCTTGGTAAAGCAGGGAGAGTGCCAGCTCTTGTTCAGCCTTTGCCTGCGAGAGGTCTGGCTGAATCAAAAGAAAGCTCGTTTCCTCCGCCCTCTGAAGCGCAACTGTTGAGTTTGCTATGTTCTGCGAAGCTTCATCTATTTTCCCCTTTTTGGAATTCAGCCCCTGCCCTATTTCGTAAAGCTGCAGTTCAGAATCCACTATAAGAGCTTCTGCTTCATCAAAATCACCCTGCTCCAGCAGGGTGATTTTGATGAAGCAGAAGCTCTTATAGTGGATTCTGAACTGCAGCTTTACGAAATAGGGC
>QMVF01000070.1 GCA_003660965.1 Microcaldota archaeon | reverse complement strand
TTTGGAAGTTTATAAACCTTCAGCATCAGCTGAACCTGTACTTTACCATTCCCAGAACATGATCCACGTTCTCGAACAGACCGAAATGCGAAGTGGTTCTGAAGAGCCTTAAGGCCAAATAGTCATATTCAGCAAGCCTGAGCATGCCCCATAGGGGCATGAGTGCAATGAGTTCAAGTGCATGCTGCCTCAAATATGAATCCTTATAAGGTGCGAGCGAGTAGCCGATTGCTAAATTAGTTCCAAGAACTGTAATTGCGCATAGATCGAGAAAGGCAAGGAGGCTGTGGAATTGATGATGCGGGAAAAGCTGTTCTAGTACTATTACTGCAACCAGCATGCATAAAGCTAGGCTTACCAGAGTTTTCCACTGCCTGCTGTTGTACAAATTCCTCATGGCTGCGGCTTATCGTTGCTGGGCTTTAAAAAGTTATTTATACCTCTAGTTTACAATAAGTTTACTGTTGTGTGAAAATGGTCGAAATCAGCTCTTCTGGAGTTCTAATAGCACGGGCCAACAGGTTCTTGGATTCGCTAGCCGAGCCCATGAATGCCGATGAGGTGGTTAGGAATTTGCAGGAGCTTGAGAGGTTTAAGGAGGAGATGGCGAGGAGGGGCTTTAACACGCCTTTTGTAAGCATGGCCCAGGCAAAGAGAGCTGAGGATCTGGGCGAGGAGGAAGTGCAGGATATTAAGAAGCAGATAAGGAAGATGAAGGAGTTTGCAAATGCAAAGAGGTTTACTCTGAACAGGCTGCGAGTTGCAATAGCTGCTAACAAGATTGCAATGCGGGTGCTTTCTAGAAATATGGAAATTTTGGGCTCGCTGCCTGTAGGTGGCAATTACATAGCTCAGTTGATAAGGCATGGCGAGCATGCTGCGCATTCCTATGGAGTGCTCTTAAGCGTCTTGTCTGAAAGCGAGGATGAGCCTGAAAGCTCAGTTATGATTACAATTGAGTACAAGAAGGATGGGAAGAAGGTTAAGGAAAGAGTTAGGTTGCTTAGTGCAAAGAATATAGCTGCAAGGGTGAAGCGTGCATATGGTGAGAATGCAAGGGTGCTTTCAACTGAAATCAGAAAGGCGCAGAGTGCACTAATTAGAAGCAAGAGCGTGAGGGCATGCGTTGCAAGCGCATATGCTGCACGTGCATCGGGCCAAGTTGCAGAGGAGTTTGATTCCAAAATCAGGAAGAACAGCAAGATGGCTGCATATGTTGAGGCTATGAAGCGGAATGGAATTGCTGATGTGAGCGCGCTTGAGGATGATGATAAGTACTTTAAAATCATGGAGGAGCTTGAAAAGCAGGGGCTTGCCCAGAAGGCTGAGGAAGGCTATGTGCTTGATGAAAACATAATAGATGATGTTGAGGCCAGGAGGAGGGAGCTGAGGGGAAGGGCTGCGCGGATTGCAGCTGAATCCCTTGCCCTTGATCTTTTCAAATATTACATGAGCACTCCGATTAGAAAGCGCGAATCTGAACCAATGTTCCCAAGCTTGACCAGCACGCTTACAGTAAAGCAGGTGCGCATGTTCACTTCGCTAAGTAGGAGGCTGGAGGTTGAGGATGCGGGCTCGCTTCTGCTTGAAAAGATTGACAGCGAAAGGTTTTCTGCTGGAATTAAGGGCGAGCTTTTCGGAGCCTCACTCTTCTCCCTTAGGAGCAGGAAGAGCATTGAATGGTGCGCTGAATTCTTTGGAATTGAGGAGGAGGAGCTTAAGGAGGTAAGGGGCAAGGTTGAGGCATTGCTTTCTGGTGGAAAGAGGGCTGGAAGATTCATGGAGCTGGTAAGGGATGCTCGAAATAAAGGGAAGCAACAGGGAAGTGCTGGAGGCAGTTGAGCAAACGCGCGATCCTGAATTGCTTTTGAAGCGCAAGGTGAGCGCAGTACTGCTAGCTCAAATAATGCAGATAGTTGAGATTACCAAAATAGTCTGCTCGCCTGCGATTTACAAAAGCCTTCCCAAGAGTGCCATCAGCGCGCTTGAGCAGATGGGAGTTGAAATCGTGGTTGAAGAAGTTAAGAGGGGAAGGCCGCACATGCACGCGCGTGAGAAACTTAGAATGATTGCAGAGCTGAGGGGGCAGGGCTATGCTGCTCCTGAAATTGCCCGCAAACTAAATCTTCCATTGCGCACAGTCTATTACCACCTGCGCAAGAGGAGGCTTTAGTTTAAATAAGTAGAATGTGCGAAAAAGAGGTAAGCGTTAAGAAAGAGGAGATAATAAGAACCTGGGTTCTTATGCCCCGGTAGCTCAGTGGTAGAGCAACTGGCTGTTAGCCTTTCTTTTCTCCCAAGAAAAGAAACCCTAGGGAAAGAAAAGAGGAAAAGAGACCAGTAGGCCGTCGGTTCGAGAGGAGGGGGCACGATTCTCGCCCCCTCTCTACACCCCTAAAAAGGGTGCCGGAAATCCGACCCGGGGCGTTTTAGGCATAGAGTGATTCGATTAATGCTCCTGCAACTAGAAGAACCACTGCAAGCAGGAACAATTTCATTGAGTCCAGAACTATGCACCAGAAGGCGCGGTGCCTGTAGGTGCCTCTCTCAAAAGCAACTGAAAGTATTCCGCCTCCAAGGGCAGCCAGGAAGAATGCGCTGAGCTCGAAAATTCCATGAGGAAGTATGCTTAGCAAGCCTTCAACCGAGCCCATCACAAATGCAATAGGGTAGGCAAATAGGCCGAACTGCTGGGAGAGGGAGATGAAGTAGGCGCGCACATGGACCTCTATGAAAACCCCGAGCATTGCCGCATTCCAGGTTAGAAGGAAGATTGCGCCTATGCTGTAAATGAATGAGAATAGTATCATTAGTGCGAGCACTAGGAGGTTTTTGTTGAGTATGAAGTCGAATGCAGAGGTTGGCTGGTGCATGGCGGGCACGTATGCATTCTGAAGCCTGTTGAACTCATCCTTTATATCCGAGAACATGTAATCGGACAGATCTGCAGGGAGCGCGGAGGACCAGAGGGCAAAGCTGAGGGCAGTGCCTATGAAGAAGAATGCGTAGAGCATAATCAAGGGTCTGTAGATTGTAAACAGGCTATGCTTCTTGCTGCTGCTCAATTCATGCTTCTTTTCTTCAACTCTTATGAAATTAAGGAAAAAGGGGATGGCGGGCATTATTGTTAATAGTATAACCACCACTCCGCGATCGTTTGGGTAAAAGTAGCGGGTTAAGAGAACCGCAAAGGAAACGAAGATGAAGGAGATGAAAAGGATGAGCCAGGGATTCTTTTCAAGCCTTTCAAAAGGGATTATCTGCTCGAGAACCATAGGTGGCATTCTCCTTTTTTATTTAAATGTTTGTCGTGGATAGAAGTCCGATGAGAAAGGTTTCTGAACCGCTGCTGATTGAAAGAGCGCGGCTGGAAAGGGTTGAGCCCTGGTGGCTTTCAATAATACTCGCGCCCTTCAGGCTCGTTAAGCGCTTTTTCGGATGGGTGCTTTCTAAATTTCCAATGACTGATTATTTGCTTACGGAATATGGAAGGAACAAGGAGGATGTGGAGGAGGAGATGGAGGAAGTGCTGGTTTCAACTAAAGAGCTTGAGAGAAGATTGAAGAAAATGGAGGCTGAAGTTGAGGATTAGCTCTTGCTCTTTTTTTCAGATTCCCCTTTGCCGCTTGATGCGCCCCCTTCATCGGTGACTGTAATTCTTGGAGGAACCATGGGCGGGGAGAGGTTTACTGCGCGCACCACAAAGGTTCCATTGGTGCCGCAGGTGTAATTTATGGTATTCAAAACATCCTCTGCAAATTCCTTTGGAAGCTTGCGGGTGTCGGTCCATTCCTTTGAAACCTCCTGGCATTCCGCCAGCTCACCACGTGCATGCAGTTTGCCCCTTATTACAAGAGCACCTACCTTTTCCGCGTAATCCACAGTGTATTTGAAGGTTATTTCAATCTCCTGGCCGCGCACCAGCACATCTTCAAGTGAAATGTTTACATTTATTCCACTGATTGCATCTGTTGAAATTCTGCGCCCTTCTACATAGGTCAAATACGTACGCCTTACATCCAGCATCGCATTGAATTGGAAGGGGCAGAATATAAAGGTTTATATTGCAGGCTTGAGCTATAAATGTGGTTAACATGCCTCCAAAAGTTGCCAAGAAAAAGCAGTCTGATTCTGAGATTGCAAAGCAGATGCCAAAGCTCGAGCAGGAGATTAAGAAGATTAGCAATGAGCTTATGGGCGCGAGAATCAGGGGGAATGAGAAAAAGGTGAAGGAGCTTGAAATTAAACTGAACGAGAAAATCAAGAGCAGGAGGGGAAGGGACGTACTTCACTCAACTCCGGTAAAGCAGGTTGAGAAAAAGGGGGGAGAGACGAGTATACCTGTTGAAGGTAGGGTGAGCGGTTCATTTTTGGACGGTAGCCTGAGCTATTCGCAGGCAGATGTTCCAGCGCTGAGCGAGGAGCAACTTCAGCACATTTCTGCAAGCAAAATCAAAGTCAGGTATTCAGCCTAGCTTGTACTTCTTTTTAATAGGCTTGGTTATCTTCCAGGTGCACTTCATGCCTGCAGGGAAGACCAC
>QMVF01000069.1 GCA_003660965.1 Microcaldota archaeon | reverse complement strand
GTAAAGGTCGGGCCGCTTCACAGATTATTATATTTATTCAGGCCGCCCAAGCACGAAAAGCCCGCAGAGCCAAAACCCGAAGTAAAACCAAAACCTAAATTCAAACCAGTTGAACCAAAACCTGCACTCAAAAAAGAGGGAGTTAAAGAAAAAAAGCAAGGCCCGCTTCACCACCTGGTATCCATGATCAAGCCCCCTTCGAAGAAGGAGGCAAAGAAGCCTGAGAGCGAGACAAAAGAAGAGCCAAAACCAAAAAAGCAAAAGCTCGTTGCAAAGAAGGCTGAAAAGCCTGCTGAGCTGAAGCTTAAAATAATAGAACCCCCCCCAGAGCCTGAAGAGCAGGAGGAAGGGAAGGAAAAGAAAACGAAAAAACAGAAGGCAAAGCCAGAAGCCGATGAGAAAAAAGAACCTTCCAGTTCAGCCCCCTCCAAGCCTTCTAAAATAAAGGAAAGGGACAAGACCGCCATTCTGGTTCAATATATTAAGAAGTGCTTTGAACAAGGCTATGATGAGCAACAGATTTGGCGTGCCCTAATTGATTCAGGCTGGTCGGTTTCAGAGATAACTGCAGGCTTCAAGGCAGCTGAGCAAAAAGTTAAGAAGGGTTCAGGCAAAAGCATAACTGATAAACTGGCCTCGAGCTTCGGGAGGAAGAAGAAATGAAAGTCCTTGATACATATAAGCTAACTTGCGACAACGTGCCTGCAGAAATATCTATAGTTGACAGGAAAACGGAATTCGTTAGAACCTATGAAATCAAAAGGGCGAAATTCCAGGCAGCTACCAAAACAGTAATGGATCATATAAAGGAGAAGATTATAGAGGAGGTTGACATAAGGCCTACAGAAGCCCATGATGCGGAAACTATGGAAAAATTGAGGAATGCATTCGTAGAAAAAGCGGGAGAGATAGTCAAGCGTGAACTGGTAGGCACCTCACCTGAAAACAGGGACATTATAGTAGGCACGCTTGCCCATGAGCTAATAGGCCTGGGAGAGCTGGAAATAATTCTAAGCGATGAAAACCTTGAAGAGATCGTAATCAACACATCTAGGGAGCCGGTCTGGGTATATCATAAGAAATTCGGCTGGCTCAAAACCAATTTCATGATTCCTACAGAAGAGCAGGTTCATAATTATGCATCCATAATCGGAAGGCGGGTGGGAAGGCAGATAACCAATCTAAACCCCTTGCTGGATGCTCACTTGGAGGGCGGAGACAGGGCAAACGCAACCCTCTACCCAATCTCAACAAAGGGCAATTCAATCACAATTCGAAAGTTTGCAAAAAGCCCCTGGACAATCACACGCATGCTCGATCCAGAAAACAGGGTGATGAGCATAGATGCGGCAGCCCTTCTCTGGCTCTGCATTCAATACGAGATGAACATAATAGTTGCAGGAGGCACTGCAAGCGGCAAAACCTCTGTGCTCAACTCACTTCTCGTATTCACCCCCCCAAACCAGAGAGTGATTTCAATAGAGGACACGCGCGAACTGTTCTTACCAGACTTCCTTCACTGGCTTCCAATGGTAACCCGGCTTCCAAATCCCGAGGGCAAGGGAGAGGTGAGTATGCTTGACCTTATGGTAAACTCACTGCGTATGAGGCCTGACAGAATAGTTCTAGGTGAAATAAGGAGGCAGAGGGAGGCTGAAGTTCTTTTCGAGGCAATGCACACAGGCCATTCGGTTTTAGCAACCCTGCACGCAGACAGCGCAGAGCAGGCAAAAAACAGAATGGTGCAGCCACCCATAAACTTGCCTGAGAGCATGCTGGAGGCAGTCCACCTATTCCTAGTTCAATACAGGCAGAGAAGGAGCGGCATAAGGCGCACCCTGGAACTTGCAGAAGTCGTTCCATACAAATCCTTGGTGAGCGTAAACAAAGTGTTCCACTGGAATTCAAGAAGCGACGAGGTGGAGAAGGTAGGGGACTATGTGAGAGTTATAGATGAGATAAGCATGTACAGCGGAATGAATGCAAAGGAGATAAACGCCGACCTTGCTGAAAGGAAATCAATACTTGAGTACATGATTGAAAACAAAATCTATGATGTTGATGATGTAGGCAGAATATCCGCAACCTTCTACAGGAACAAGGAACAGCTGCTTGAGCAGATAAAAAAGAAAGTCAAACCAAAGGATATTCTTGAAATTGCTGAAGAAAAACCAAAGAAAAAGCAGGGGGAGAAGAAATGAAAAAAAAGACGGAGAAGAAACTAATAGTTCCCTTCTCCATAATCCCAGTTCCCGTTCTTCTATCCCTCTCCCACTATTTTCTTGCAATCGGAAGCATGATAAGCAGAACAAGCCCCTCTTTAAAACCCCAGCTAATACAGGCTGACATAACATTAAGCCCGCGCGAATGGTCAGCACTCTCATTCGCGGTGGCAGTTTTCAACTCCCTTATAATAGCTCTGCTCCTTCTCTTCATAGGCTTTCTTGCCCAGCAAGACTTTACAACATTTGCAGTGGCAGTTGCAATAGTAATGTTTCTGGCAAGCTTCATAACAGTGCTCTCTTACCCCAAAATAATTACAACCAAGCGCCTGCGAGCACTTGAAAACAATCTGATACCTGCACTTCATCAAATGCTTATAGAACTCAAATCAGGAGTTTCGCTCTTTGAGGCAATGAAGAGCCTTTGCACGGGCTATGGGGAGGTTAGCAAGGAATTCCGCGAAATAACGGATCACATAGAGGGTGGGACTTCGGAGATAAAGGCGCTTAATAATGCAAGCTCCCGCAACCCTTCATTCAAATTTCGCAGAGTTCTGTGGCAGATCTCAAACTCGCTTTCAGTAGGAGCTGACGTTACAACTGCTTTGAGCGACATGGTTGAAGAGCTTACAAAGGAAAAGCAAGACGAAATCCGAAGGTATGGGCAGGAGCTGAACCCGTGGACAATGATCTACATGATGGCAGCAGTAATAGTTCCTTCGCTTGGAATGAGTATGCTTAGCATCCTGCTCTCATTCCTGAGCATACCAGTTCCACCAATAATCTACCCTGCAGTAATCTTCTACCTCATCCTGTTCCAGCTGTTCTTCATAAATTTTGTCCGATCTAGGAGGCCGGTGATAGACTAATGGCAATGATTGGGTTCTTTGGAAGGCTGCTGCGCGCCGGCGCGCGCATCTACCCAGCCAAGGTGCAGGCTTTCTTCGAGCAGCTTCTTAAGGAAGCGGACATAGACATACCGTATAAAACCTATCTTGGAACTGCCACCCTCATAACCCTGTTCGTAATGATAGTTTCATTCCTGGTTTCCTCCGTATTCTTAGGCGTTCTTTATGCACTAGGCGCAATGCTTATAGCAGCAATTCTAGTGCTCTTCCTATTCTACCTGGCGCCTTTGATGGCCGCAGACAGCCGGGCGCGGGCAGTGGAAAAAGTTCTTCCAGACGCATTCCTCATGGTTGCAGCTAACATACGGGCTGGAATGACAGTTGAAAATGCAATTCTGGCATCAGCAAAGCCGGAATTCGGGCCGCTTGAACTTGAAATCAAGAGGCTGAGCACCAAAACATTTGCAGGCACACCCCTGCGCGATGCGCTTAAGGAGATGAGCGATAGGGTGCGCTCAAAATCACTAAAGCGCGGGATTGCACTGCTTATAGAGGGAAATGCACTGGGAGGGCAGATGGCAAGCCTTCTTTACGAAATAGCACAGGACCTTAGAAACAAGCAGGCACTTCAACGGGAAATCAACAATGCAACCATCATGTACACAATATTCATAGTTTTCAGCACCCTCTTTGCCTCTCCAGTTCTCTTTGCAACCTCTGTCTACTACAACACCATAAGCGCACAAATAACCTCTGAAATAGGGGATGTGGGGGATGCGCCTGCAGGTGCAATGATGTTTGGCTCAACCCAGGGCCTTATGAGCGGACCGCCGCTCTCCCCGAATGAGCTCAAGCTGTTTGCAATAGCCGCAATTCTCGTAACTAGCCTGTTTGCAGCATTCACTTTAGCTCAAATACGCTCAGGAAAGCTAATAGCCGGCATAAAATACGCACCCTTGTTTGTACTGGTGGCAATAGGGCTGTTCTTTGGCTCACTCTATGGCTTGGAGATGGTTTTCCAGAATCTGAGTTGATATTATGAAGGGACAGAGTGCAGCAGAATACCTATCAACATATACATGGGCTGCAATAATACTCATAATCATGCTGGGCATCCTGCTTCAGCTTGGAGTGTTCAACATAACCAACTACGTGCAGCCGACTGCCACAGTTGTGGGGTTCAACAGCTTTCATGTAGACAGATTCATAGTGCACTCAGGCGGTGCGCTTGAACTAGAACTCTCAAACCTGCTTGAGGAGCAAATAACTATAAACCAAATCTGGGCAGATGGTGCGCCACTTTCAGACATCTCCCCCTCCCTTCCCCTAAACCTTTCCTCGGGCTCAAACGTAACTCTATATGCAAACTCTTCTCTGAGCGGCAATACAGGTGCAACTTATGAAGCACAAATAACAATACTATTTGATGTCGAGCGCGGCACAACAGGCCATCTTGATTCAGGCCTTCTGCGGGACGTCTACCAGCCAGATTAATATTTAATAATCTACTCCGTTATTCTTCACCATGCGCAGGGAATTGC
>QMVF01000068.1 GCA_003660965.1 Microcaldota archaeon | reverse complement strand
GCACGGGCCAGATAATGCACGTCAATTTTGAAAATGGGGGTCTGCAGAGCCTTCGGGTAGGTGGCGAGCTGTATATTGTCTGCACGCCCTCATAATTGCCCACATTGCCTGTTATGGGAAAACCCACCCAGCTGTCGCGGCTGGGCTCGCCACCTACCCGAATGCTCTGCAGACCCCCATTTTCAAAATTGACGTGCATTATCTGGCCCGTGCCTATTGGCTCGCCATCAATAACCAGAGTTGTGGCGCTTATGAATGCGGCTTCCGCACTCTGTTCATTCATGCTGTAGATTATGGCAAGCGCCTCTCCGCCAGGTGCTGCAAGAACTGCCAGCCTATTGGGCTCCAATTCCATGCTCTTGTATGAAACTGCATGTGCTGCGGGGAGTAAGAGCAGTAAGAACAGTATTGCGCGCCTCATGAGCTCATATAACTTGTCTAGGTTTATAAAATTCACTATCGAAGCCAGTGCATGCAGGAGCTCATCCAGCAGTATTTTGTAGACCCTATTTGGCAGAGGAGCGGCTATAATGCAGTGAATACGCTGGTTTATGCTGCGATTGCACTTGCAATTGCATGGGTGCTTTACAAGCTGCTGAGGCGCGAGCGGATTGCAATTGATGAGAAGTTCGTAGTTTCGATAATACCGTTCATACTGTTCGGCTCCACGGCGCGCGTGATAACGGATGCTGTTGACACTGGCGTAATGGAATTGTACAGGGGCAACCCGATAGTCGATTTCGTGCTGAATTCAGGCATTTACGCTTACAGCTACCTTACAGTCACGCCTGGCATTTACGTTCTGGTTGGCGCAATCACCATAGCTGCTGTTTTTGGCTTCAACCGTATGAAGAGGCCTGAGCTCATAGCTCCTCTTGGAATTGTGCTTTGGCTTTCCCAGCTGCTCCTGCTCTCGCCCATTCTGCAGTTCTGGTCCTACACCATAATGGCACTTGCGCTTGCGCTGGGCGGAACGTATGCTGGCTATTTGATTCTAAAACAGATGAAAGTTGACAGCCTAGTTGGGAATTTGGTTATATTCGGCCATGCGCTTGATGGGGCTTCCACCTTTGTAATAATCGATGTGTTCGGGCCTGCTGTTGGAAAGAATTATTTCGAGCAGCACGTACTCTCGCGCGCAATTGGTGCGCTGGGGGACTCGATGTTCATCTACTTTTTGGTTAAGGTAGCTTTTGCAACTGCTGCCATGATTGCGGTTGAAAAGGATAGTGAGAATGCACAGGAGAAGCTTTACATTGCGCTGCTACTCCTAATCTTCGGCCTTGCGCCCGGAGTCAGGGATGTTTTGAGAATGTTGGCTGGAGCGTGAGTTGGATGCCTCCTCGACATATTTATTGAACTCTGCCCCCTTCATATTCAAGCTTGCTATCATAATTGCAGCAGTACCATCGTGCATCAAAAGCCTTCCAAAGCTGTCGTAAAAATTCATCCGCAATAGCGAACGCAGATCATCTTCGGCTATATCATTTCCTATTGAAAGTCCTTTTTCCGCATAGTCCACTATAAGGCGCGCCAGAGGCAGACCGAACGCATCTTCAGAGTTTGGTTTTTGGAGGAGCTGAAGAACTGCAAGCTCCCTTGCCCTTCTTATTATTTCGGATGCGTCCAGTTCAAATACAAGAATTCTGTCTCGCTCATGAAGTTCTACTGGCGCGCTAAGAGTTCTTTCATCAGGAGGAGTCCATAACCCCTCACCTCTTGCCTGTGCGCTGCCGAATGGAGTCTCCACAGTGCGCACATGCATGAAAGCTGGCTCAAATGTGAAGGAAATTTTCTCCAATTTTTCCTCAAGGAGTGGATTCCGGTTTTTGAATTCAATGACTGCAAGCGGCTGGGCAAGTGTTGGAAAATTTTTGCTTAAAAATATATTGCGGTGAGGGCCTTCTAGAACTGCATAGTGTCTTCCCTCCTGCGAAAGCTTATGAGGCAGAAAGATTGGCCTTTGATTATTTCCTTTTGTGTTAATCTGTTTCATATAAGTCTCCCCTTCGAGTTAAACTGAGAACCCGCTCCATTATGGTTGCATTTGAAACTTCCCTATTTGCCATTACCAAATGCACCTCGCCTTCAGCAGGTATGGGCTTTCCAAACGAATCCTTGAATTCCGAATTGAAAACGAATTTGGTGAACTTGGTGTCTGCCCATGACCTTATGTTGTCGTATACAAAGCCGCGCGCATATGCCAAGCCAAAGTTTGTGCCATCCAGCGAGGTCAGCTTCTGTATCACGCGAGTCTGCCAGAATCGCTGTATGAGCTCAGAGGCTGAAATTACGATTAGTGCAAACCTTTCAGGCACTTTGAAAGGTATTGCGCCGCTGGCTTTTTCCCTTGGTTGGAGCACATGTGGGTTCCCATCTGTGAGCACTCCGGCATCCAGAAAAAAGTCGACCCTGCCTGTGAAATGGGGGTCTGAAAGCAGGCCCCTTTTTTCTGAATTCGTAAATTCTGCTGAGATGAAAGCTTGTACTCTTGACTTCACCCCTCCCACCAGCTTTTGCTCCAGCCTGCCTTTGTAAACGAAGAAGAGATTTCTTTGCTGCGGGTGTGGTTCAAGTCTTATTATACGCGGCCTTATAAAATGTCTGGGTGTTGCTTTCATTGAATCAGACCTCTGGAGGGAGGTTGCCCTTTATTGGCTCTGGGAATATGAGGTTGACTTCGCCCGAAACGAGTTGGCGTGTGAAAAATTCAGAATCGACTGCAGGAACCGTCTTGACAAGCGTAGTTAAAAGTGTTTGATCAAAATCAAAACCCTCACCTGAATAAAACATATCGATAAGCATGCCCTCAACGCCGTTTCTCAGCCTTTCCGCGCCCTCCACGGATGCCCTTTGTGCAGTTATAGTTCGGAATGCGCACCCCTTTTCAGAAAACGTGACTTTCAGCGATTTGAATTCGGGAACTGTAAGCAGGCCGGACGCATTATAGAACTGCATCAGCACGCCGGGAGCCAGCGAGGCGGAGACTGAGAAGCCCTTATCGGTGCGCGTTATTTCGGGCGGATTTTTTTCGAAAACCAACACAACAGCGGTTGAGAGCTTCATTGAAGTACTGAAATCTGGCGGGAGTGCGAGTGGTTTTCTAGAGAGGAAGTAGTTCTGAGAGTCGTACTTCAGAAGCGCCATGTTATTGGGCTGCCAGCTTGATTTTCGAATCATCACGCCACCTAGTTCCAAGTACCGTAAGTTATCATCAGGCGCACCTTATTAGCATCCATGAGATTCAGGCCTGCTTCGTCAACTGGCGGCTGGCTGAGAATTCCATCAATGCGTTGGGGGCTTTCTGTTTCATTGAAGAGGCCGAAGCGCTTCAACACACCCATCACCGATTCTTTGAGCGAGTCTGGAGCGGCTTCAAGCAGGCTGATGAAAAGGCCTCGCGCCTTGCTCTCCAGAAGAGCTTCCGACTTCCTTTCTCGGCTGCTTATTGAGAACAGAATTTCACCGAGCTCAGCAGTTAATTCAGGCGTGAAGAACTCTGCAAGCAAACGTGCCTTTAAGTCTGCAACAAATATGTGCTGGGGCGGAAGGGCAAGGGTATAGACTGTCGGGTAGCTCTGCTCTGAACCCAGATATGCTTCAACCTCTGAAAAGGAGAGGTCAAAGGGCACATTAATTGCATTTTTTGGATTGGTGTTTGAGAGTAAATGCAACGTTTGTGAGGAGCTCTTTGCAAGCAAAATTGCAGGCTCTACCAGGATAGAAACTTCCATTGAATTTTCCTTAGCCCAGACGCAATCGCTTGCAAAGGCGACTAAAACAGCGGAGCGCGCATTTAGATCTGGGGAGAGATCAGGTGCAGGCTTCATTGCACGGCTTAGCGTGGAATAGAATCTCTGCAGACGGATTGCGCCTTTCGGAAATACTTCGCCGTTTTCCGCGGTTTCCAGCCAGGGCAGCACAAGTGACCCGGAGCCTTTAACCGGCTGAAGCATTAGCTTAGCTGTGCGCCGATTTGCTGCCGGCTGCTGCATTGCTCCTGCCATAAACACCACTCG
This sequence comes from Microcaldota archaeon, assembly GCA_003660965.1. Lineage (GTDB taxonomy): Archaea > Micrarchaeota > Micrarchaeia > Burarchaeales > Burarchaeaceae > B9-G16. The sequence goes on along the minus strand of QMVF01000068.1, from coordinate 596 downwards.
AAGAATAAGAGTATTATATGCATTTTCTGCCTTATAAAACCCATGCTTTCGCTTATTGGAATGGGCTTGTGGACTATAGGCGACCTGCCACTGAGGGCAGCTTGGGAGCTGAGAAAGTGCGATGAGGTTTATGCTGAGCAGTATACGAATGCAATGCAGGAGGGCATTCTGAGCCAGTTGCAAAGCAAGCTGGGCAAGGCTCAAATCAAGGTGCTGGGAAGGGCAGAAGTGGAGAAGGGTAAGGTGCTTCTGAAGGCTGCTGAGAAGAAGCGAGTGGCGCTGCTCATACCGGGCGATCCGCTGGTTGCAACCACGCATGTCTCGCTGCTGCTCGAGGCTAAGAAGCGCGGAATCAAGACGCAGGTGATTCATGCAAGCTCAATTTACACAGCTGCTGCTGGCGAGGCTGGATTGCAGATTTACAAGTTTGGAAAGAGCGTAACCTTGGCCAAGTGGCATGCAGGCTATGAGCCCATGAGTGCATACAGTGCAGTTGAAGCCAATTTGAAGCAGGGCCTGCACACCCTGCTCTTGGTTGATGTTGATGAGGGAAGGCCGCTTTCGCAGGCTGAGATTTTCGATTTATTGAAGAAGAT
>QMVF01000067.1 GCA_003660965.1 Microcaldota archaeon | reverse complement strand
TACCTGCTCAGGGCTTCTTACTACTCTTCTGAGTGCCTGCTCAACATCATCGGATATCGCATGCTCAAGCACGCAGGCCTCATTATGAATTCTATGCTTCCTTATTCCAATCATTGCAAGGAATTTTTCTATAAGCCTGTGCTTTCTAAGAACCGCCCTTCCTGCCTCATCCCCTTTGGTTGTAAGTTTTATGTTTCCATACTTTTCATACTTTACCAGCCCCCTCTCGGAAAGCTTACGGAGCATCTGGCTTACGCTTGCCGCGGTTATTCCCAAATCCCTGGCAAGGTCTTTCACCCGGGGCTCCCTGCCCGCTTCCTTGTACCTTACCAGTGTTTCTAAGTATTCTTCAATCTGGGGGCTTTTCTTTACCATGCAGATGTTAGGCATGCCTAATATTTAAAAGTGTGAGGGAGCAACCTATTGAGTGCCTCCTGCATTCTCAAGTATTTCTGCAGTATCCTCATAGCCCGCCTCATTTGCATAGCGCAGGGCGGTCCAGCCATCCGCATCAGCTGCATTCACCTCAGCGCCCGCATCAAGCAGGAGTTCAACCACATTATTGTAGCCGCTAACTGAGGCAAGCATCAGAGCTGTTAAGCCATCAATATCCACTGCATTCACATCCGCGCCCTCATCAATGAGAATTTCAACCACATCTTCATAGCCTCCAGATGCGGCAAACATCAGCACAGTCCAGTCCTCCACATCCTCTGCATTTACATTTGCGCCTTCGTTTATTAGTAGTTGAGTGGTTGCGGGGTAGCCCATGCCTGCAGAGTACATAAGCGGAGTCAGGCCATCAATATCTTCGGCGTTTACATTTGCACCCTCGTCTATAAGAAATTGTGCAAGATGGTCATAGCCAAAGAATGAGGCTATCATCAGAGCAGTTATTCCCTGATCGTCTGCTGCGTTTACGCTTACACCTGATTCAAGTATCTGTTCGGTGAGAGCCCTATCGTCATTTCCAACTGCTTCCAGCAGATCATCTACAGTATAAGCATGAGCAGGCGGGATGCCTCCTCCGCCTCCGGTGGGTGGTGTGGAGCCTCCGCTGGTTGGCTTATCCTCTTCCGTATCGCCATTCAAATCTGGAAGAGTGAGGCCGCAGCAGCCTACTAGAAGAATGCCTGCCAAGAATAGAAGCAGTATAGAGTGTAGCTTAATCATGTGCATCAACTCCTGCCAGCCTATTGAACTGGGGGTATAAAAATCCTCGTATTTCTACTTCTTGGCCGCCTCTGCCTTTTCCTGCATAGCGCCTGCCACATTCTCAGCCTCTGAAAGGAAGATGAAGTTGGCCTTTGAAAGCTTTTTGTAAAAATCTATTTTTTTCTTCAGCCTGTCCCGCTCGCCAAGCAGAATTTTTCCAAGGCCCTCCCACATGAAGAACCAGCCTATTGGTACGAGCAGAATTTCAAGCATGGTTGGAACTGCTCCCATGGTCAAATCAGGAACCAGGAATGCGTAGATGGCAAGTGCAATTATGCCGGTTATTATGAAAGTTATGCCTGATTTCTTTATTCCCTCATCCTGCTTCTCGATTTCCCGCATGGTGGCTCTGAAGTAAGCCTTCAGCCTCTTGATTATGATATCTTCGGCTTTTTCATCCCTCAAGGCTTTTGGTAAGTAGAACCTTATTTCGAAGTTGCCCCTTACATCCGTTAGAATTCTTCTTTCAAGCTCCTTCAAAAAATCTTCTGAAAGCTCGCGTTTTGAGAATGGACGCGGGTCGAAGTCTGAAAATATGTCGCTGTACCTGTCTAGCGCAATGCTCACATCGCGAATCTCGACTACTGCCTTTTCCATCTCTTCCTTCTTCTTTTCAGCCATGTTTGCGTTTCGATTAAGGGTTTTAAATAGTTAGCAGTGAAATGCACAAGTATGCACACGAGGAGGGAGCGGGATGTTATTGGTCAGGTAAGGGTGCCCGCTGATGCATATTATGGTGTATTCACCCAAAGGGCTAGGGGCAATTTTAAGCTTAGCGGGTTGCGTGCAAAGCCAGTTTTCATAAAGGCGCTTGCACTTGTAAAGCTTGCTGCTGCTAAGGCTAATTGCGATTTAAAGGTGCTTGACCAGCGAAGGGCTAATGCAATTGCCAGAGCGGGGAGAGAGGTTGCAGCAGGCAAGTTTGCAGACCAGTTTCCGCTCGACGTGTTCCAGGCAGGTGCAGGCACGCCTTTTAACATGAACATGAATGAGGTGCTTGCAAACCGGGCTAATGAGATGCTTGGCGGGAAAAAGGGAGGGTATGAGCCGATTCATCCAAATGATCATGTGAACATGGGGCAGTCGAGCAATGACGTAATTCCAGCTGCCACCCGCATAGCTGTTATTATGGCCGCGCAGGAGTTTTTGAAGGAAGCGCATTTGCTGGAGAAGGAGCTGAAGGTCAAGAGCAGGCAGTTTAGGGGCATTAAGAAGATGGGAAGAACTCACCTGCAGGATGCGGTGCCCACCACGCTTGGAAATGAGTTCAGAGGCTATGCAAGCGCACTTAGGAGGGATTTGAAGGAAGTGGAGGGAGCTTCTGAAAGGCTTGGTGAGCTTGGGATTGGAGGCACTGCGCTTGGAACCGGCATAAATGCTCATCCTAGGTTCAAGTATGCAATTGTAAAGCATTTGCGCAAGCTTACCAAGTTGAAGTTGCGCTCAAGCGGTGAGCTGGTTGAGCTTGCCCAGAACATGAATGCGCTGCTTAAATTTTCAGGCGCGCTTCGCATGTGCGCAGTTACGCTTGCTCGCATAGCAAATGATTTGAAACTACTTTCTTCAGGCCCGCGGGGCGGGCTGGGCGAGCTGAACCTGCCCAAGGTTCAGCCAGGCTCCTCCATAATGCCGGGCAAGATCAATCCTTCAATACCAGAGGCAGTTGAGATGTGCTGCTATCACGTAATAGGAAGCGATAGGGCTGTGGAATTGGCATGCATGCGGGGGCAGCTTGATTTGAATACCAACACCCCACTCATTGCGCATGAGTTGCTTGACTCGCTCGAGCTTATGGCAAATTGCTGTAGAATGTTCAGGAGGAAGTGCGTGCATGGAATAAGGGCCGATAGGAAGCGGATAGGGGAAATTTATATTAAGAGCAATGCATATGCTACAGCACTCACACCCTACCTGGGCTATTCAGTTGTGGCAGAATTGGTGAAAGAATCGGTTGCAACTGGCAGACAGGTGAGCGAGCTTGTGCTTGAGAAAAAGCTTATGAGAGAGAGGGAGTTGAATAGAATTTTGAGGGATGTTGTATGAAAATTTGGATCGCATTTATAGTCCTGCTTTTGCTCTCCGCATTTGCAGTTGCTTCGGTCGAAGAAGAGCACAATGCGGAAGAATCACATGAAGAGGAGCATCATGGTGTTGAACTTGACCAGGGCCTGATGCTCATAGGTCTTGCCTCACTGGGCTCAATAATTCTGCTAGCGCTTGTCTATTTCGGGCTTTCAAAACGCTGAAGCTCAGCTAAGCCCTTTGGCAAGCTCTATGAACAGCCTTACCCCAACCCCGGTAGCTCCTGCATGCTTGAAGGGCTTGCTTCCATCATCCCAGGCAGTTCCGGCTATGTCCAGATGAGCCCACCTTGTTCTGTTTTTCAAAAAGTTTGAGAGGAATGCTGCTGCGGTGATTGTGCCTGCCTCGCCACTTTCCGAGCCTATGTTCTTAACATCCGCAAGCTTTCCCTTTACCATCTCCTTGTATTCATCCCACAGAGGAAGCTCCCAGCAGCGCTCGTGCACTGCCTCGCCTGCCTCTATAAGCCTGCGCTTCAACTGTTCATCATTTCCAAGCAGGCCGCTTGCATGCTTGCCAAGGCATACTAAAACAGCACCGGTCAAGGTGGCTGCATCTACAATGTAATCAGGCTTGTAGGTCTTTTCAGCATAGGCAAGCGCATCTGCAAGTACTAATCTACCCTCTGCATCAGTATTCAGCACCTCTATGCTCTTTCCATTCATCGCCTTCACAATATCCCCTGGCCTCTGAGCCTTTCCATCAGGCATGTTCTCGCTCAAAGGCATGATTCCAATTACATGGAGCGGGAGGTTGAGCTTTGAGATTGCAAGCATTGCGCCTGCAACTGCTGCAGCTCCTGCCATATCCATTTTCATCTCATCCATGTTTTTGGATGGCTTTAGGGAAATTCCTCCTGAATCAAATGTAATTCCCTTTCCAACCAGGCATAGGCTCGGCTTTCCCCTCCTCTTCCTTCCATGCTCCAGAATTACCAGGCGCGGCGGAACTGGGCTGCCGCTTGAAACTCCGAGCAGCGCGTTCATTCCATGCTTTTTCATTGTGCGTTCATCCAGCATTTTGAACTTGAGCTTTGTTTTTCGGGCTTCTTTTTTGATAATGGTTGCAAGCACAGGGGGCTTCTTGTGGTTTGCCGGCTGATTTACAATGTCACGGGTGAAGTACACGCTGTCTGCTATTGACTGCGCCTCCTGCACCTCTCGCCTTGCCTGCGCTTTCTGCTTTGAGCTGCACAGAAGCTGTATGTGCTTGAGCTTCTTCTCATCCTCCTTTTTGCTCTTGTACTGTTCGAAATCATAAAGCGCAAGCAGTGCGCCCAAGCATATCTGCTGCAAGGGCGCTTTCACCTTTGCAGCATTCAGCTCGGGTAGAGTAAAGGCGAGTTTTGCAAAATCC
>QMVF01000066.1 GCA_003660965.1 Microcaldota archaeon | reverse complement strand
GGGTGAAGAAACCAGAAATGGACGCGGTTGAAGAAAAGCTGCTTAAAAAATGGAGCGATGTTTATTCTGCATTTGAAGCAGCACTGTATGAGCAGGAGGATACCTTCAAAGATGTTGAAATCAGCGAAGACTGGAAGAAGATGATTTCCACTGTTGCATCTGAAAGCATGAAAAGGCAGAGGGCGGATGTGAGTGCCGTTCTTACCCTTATGAGTTCTGATGAGAAAGGAGTTGAAGTGTTGAAGAAGAATCTGACAGAAGTGGAGGCACCTGAGGATGTTGAAACAAAGATAACATACATGGGAGCTCCAAAATATCTATTGACTGTTACTGCTAACGATTACAAGAAGGCAGAAAAAACTTTGGAAAAGATGGCTGAAGAAATCTGCAAAAAAATTAGAAAGAACGGCGGGGAAGGAAGCTTTGAAATCAGAGAGGCCGCAGGATGAGAAAAATTAGAAAATGCAGAACTTGTGGCAGGCACACTCTTCTTGAAAGGTGTTGCGGAGAAGAGACGGTAAGTGCGCATCCGCCCAAATATTCGCCGCAGGACAAGTATGCAAAATATAGGAGAATCGAAAGGTATGGAAGGGGATTTGAATGAAGGAAACTTTGATAAAAAATGTTGGAAAAAACGTTAAACCGAGGAAGCCAGTATTAGTTGTGGGACTTCCGGGAATAGGGCTTGTTGGAAAACTGGCTGTGGAGCACATGGTGAAAGAGCTGAAGGCTGAGAGAATCGCAGAACTTTATTCACCTCATTTCCCCCACCAAGTCATAATGAGGAAAAAGGGAACTTTGAGAATGCTCAGGAACAGGTTCTATTACTGGAAGAACCCTAAGAAGGGAGAAAGCGATATCATTTTCTTGGTTGGGGATGTGCAGGCACTCACCAGCGAAGCGCAGCATGAAGTATGTGGAAAGATTTTGGATTATTTTATTAAAATGAGGGGGAAGAGAATATACACCTTGGGAGGGTATGGTGTGGGAAAGATGGTTGAGTCGCCCAAGGTGTTTGGATCTGCAACCAGCAAGGAACTAGTTCGGGAAATGAGCAAGAAGGGAATATTGTTTGGAAAGGCAAATGGTTCTATAATTGGCGCGGCTGGTCTGCTCCTGGGCCTTGGTCATCTAAGGGGAATGGAAGGTCTTTGCATTATGGGGGAGACCCACGGGGGTTATGTGGATGCCAAATGCGCTCAAAGCGTTCTAAAGGTGCTGAGTTCGGTGGTTGGAATCAAGGTAGATCTGGCAAAGCTTGAGCAGAGAGCAAAGGAAAGTGAGAGATTCATGAAAAAAATGGAGAAAGAGGCAGGGAAGCAAAAGGAGCTGCAGGGAATGCCGGAGAGCGGTTTGAGTTATATACGGTAGGAGGTTTGGAATGAAGAAATTAACAGATGAGTTGCGCGAGGAAGTAAGAGAGCCTTTTGGAGAGGTTTTTGATCTTTCAACTGTCATTGAGAGGGTTAAGTCAAAGACGGGAATGCTGGTATCAGTTGGGGATGAATGCAGTATAGGATTCCTTAAGGCAGGAATAAGGCCGGAGGTTATGGTTTACGATTTCAAAATAAAAAGAAAGGAAATAGATGAGGAGAGCAAAAGGCTTCTGGAATCAATCGAGGGGAAAAAAAGCACCGTTCCAAACGAACCGAGCACCATAGACCCTCTTATGGAAGCTGCGGTGAAAAGGGGTTTGAGGGGGAAGACCAACAAAATTTTTGTTGAGGGGGAGGAAGATATGGCTGCATTGGTTGCGCTGATGCATGCAGCTGATGGAACTCTAATAGCATATGGACAGCCGGATGAGGGAATAGTACTTATAGAATCCAATGAGAAGATGAGAAATAAGGCAAGGGCAGTATACAGGAAAATGATGGATGTCTAGTCCGAACTTTTACCCATGCTGGAGAGCGTTAGGAATACCACAACTGTGGAAACCAGGCCCATACCTATCGAGATAAGAAACAGATCATCTGAATAAGGAGCAAAGGAATAATACTCATAACCTACGAGGAACCCGACCGCCAAACCGATGAGCGCACGCACTATTCCCTTTGCAATCCGTGTAAGATCGCTTGCCATATTCTCACTTAAAAGACAACCTTAATAAAGCCTGCGATAATAAAATAATATGCCGAAGGAAAGACGCTTCATTGTGGTGGTAGGCTCGCTTATGAGCGGGCTTGGAAAAGGAATTGCAGCTGCTTCTATAGGAAGAATCCTGCAGGGTTATGGACTCAATGTAGTTCCTATAAAATTCGATGGCTATCTTAATGTTGATTGCGGTACGATGAACCCATTCAGGCATGGGGAGGTTTTCGTGCTTGATGATGGGACTGAGTGTGATATGGATTTTGGAACTTATGAAAGATTTTTGAATTGTGATTTGAAGAACAAAAACAGCATTACCGGCGGAAAGCTGTTCAGATATGTAATAGACAAGGAGAGAAGGGGAGGCTATCTGGGCTATGATGTTCAGATAGTGCCTCATCTTACAAAAGAAATAATTAAGTGGGTAAAAAAGGTGGGAGAAGATGATGATGCAGATATTGTGTTGATTGAGGTTGGAGGAACTGTTGGTGATTTGGAGAATGGGTATTTCCTAGAGGCAATGAGGCAACTGGGACTGCAGGAAAGAGTTGCTTATGTTCAGGTAACATATGTGCCAACTATGAATGTGGTCGGTGAGCAGAAAACCAAACCCACTCAGCACGCAACCAGGCTACTGGCAAGTCTTGGAATCCAACCCCACTTCATAATTTGCAGGGAGAACGAGAAATTGAAGGCAGAGGCCCGTAAGAAAATAAGTATGTTTTGCAACGTGCCGGAAGAAGCAATAATAGATGATCCGGATGTGCAGACTATTTATGAGCTGCCTGAGATTTTTGAAAAGCAGGGACTTGGAAAACTATTGCTCAGCAGACTAAAGATGAAGTCTAGAAAGCAGGATATGAAGGAATGGGGAAAGCTCGTAGACAACATACGAACGCCTAAGGAAGAGATAACTATAGGGATTACTGGAAAATACACTGCTCTGAAAGACTCGTATGTTAGCATAAAGGAAGCTTTGGTTCATGCAGGAGCAAGGAATGATTGTAAGGTTAACATAAAGTGGATTGAAACTACGGAGATTGAGGAAAAAAAGGCAAAGGTTGATGATGTTTTGAAGGGGTGCGATGGAATAATTGTGCCAGGCGGGTTTGGAGAGCGTGGTGCGGAAGGCAAGGTTGAATGCATAAGGCATGCAAGATACAAAGGGATTCCGTTCTTGGGCCTGTGCTTTGGAATGCAGCTGGCAGTAGTTGAATATGCGAGAAATGTGTGTGGGTTGAAGGACGCGAATTCCACCGAGATAGACGAGAATGCAAAGCAGCCAGTTATAGATCTACTTCCTGAACAAAAAATGATTACAGACAAGGGAGCCACTATGAGGTTGGGAGGACAGGATGTTGAAGTGAAGAAGGGAACGCTTGCATACGAAATCTACGGCAAGGAGAGTGTGAGGGAGAGGTTCAGGCACCGATATGAAGTCAATCCAGAGTACATTGAGCAATTGGAGGCAGGAGGTCTCATGTTTTCAGGAAAGGCTCCGAAGAGCAACATAATGCAGATACTTGAACTGCCTAACCACAAATTCTTCGTGGGAGTTCAGTTCCATCCCGAACTGAGTTCCAGGCTTGAGAGGGCGCATCCTCTATTCATTAAGTTCGTGGAAACCTCGTTGAAGAAGTAGGTTCATTCAAGGTTTGTATGAAGTGTGCGCAATTCATTCTCCGTCTTGTTCTTTCGTATCATGAGCTCCTCTATTACTGAATCAAAAAACACCATTGCCCCCAACTCAAAAAGCGTGCCCAGAGGGGCTGTAACGTCGTGAGTCCCAGTTATCTGGCGTGCCAAATAATCGCTGCTTCTTCCCTTTGTAAGCTCCCTTCCCTTTATTACAACTTTCAAATCTGCCAGCGCACCAAGCGGGGAATCGGGATGAGAGGTTAGCAGAACGAGCTTGGCGCCTTTGGATTTCGCGGTTTTTGCAAGTATAACCACAGAGGAAGTTCTTCCAGAACCGCTTATTGCAAGGTATAGATCATTCTTGTGAATTGGAGGGGTAGTAACCTCGCCTACATAATGCACTTTGAAACCCAGATGCATCAGACGCATTGCAAAAGCGCGACCAGCAAGCCCGCTTCTTCCCGCACCGTGTATGAATATCTTTTTGGAATTGATTATTGCCTTTATGAAAGCCTCTATAGATTTGCGGTCTATGTGTCTGCATTGAGCAGCCAGTTTTTGCGTAAGCCTTTCCATTCTATCGTGAATTGTCATAACATACTCCTTGTCAATCCAAGAACAGAAAGCTTTGAATGTTTGGATTTTATTGAATCGGTGGTTATGAGCTTAGTTGCACCTGCACGCTTTAATTTTTTATCGGAACCGTTCAAGAATTGGCCGTGGGTGCAAGCACAAACTATTTTGCGGGCGCCTCTGCGTTTGCACAAGTGTGTTGCTTTCAGCATGGTACTCCCGCCGGCCACTATGTCGTCTATTAAAATTAAATCGCGGGCACGGGGTTCAAAATCGGCTTCGAGCGAGGATATTTTTCTATAGGTGGTTTTTCCCTTTGCATAAGCCCCCCGCTGTTTTTTCATAGAATGCGAGGAGGGTTCTCCTTTGAGCAAGTAAGAAGCTCCGCTGTCTGGGGTTATTATAAGTGGTGAATTCAGCCCTTTCCTGCTGATTTTAAGCAGGGCTTTTGCCGCACTTAAATTGCGTATGTTCAGCCCGGAATATTTG
>QMVF01000065.1 GCA_003660965.1 Microcaldota archaeon | reverse complement strand
GACCTGATGGGCAGGAAGCTGAAGAAGCAGTTTGAATACGTTGATTCGAAGGGAATTGAGTATATGGCTATTGTGGGCGAGAGGGAAGTGAAAGCCGGCAAGATTACGCTGCGGGACATGAAGAGGGGCACTGAAAAGAGCCTTACTTTTGAAGATGCTTTGAAAGAGCTCGCCTGAAAGCGCCTTTAACTACGCCTAAGCCCGCGTCGGTTCTTATCGAGTTGGGCTTGAAGTGGGTTTTCGAAACCTTGAAGCCCTTTGAGCGCAGAGCTTTTGAAACCGCATCCACGCTTACGGCTGAAACGCGCAGGCGCTCACTGATTTTATGAAGGTCGAAGTAAGTAGGAGGAAGAGTGCATTCTTCAAACATTATCTGCAGCAGCGAGGAAATTTTGAGCTTATTATTGTAAGCACGGTTTGCATTAAGCTGTCTCATTTTTTCTACATGTTTTTCATTCCACAGCGAGCCAAGCCAGAGTGGGCCTGCATGCTCGTAAGCTTTTTTGCACAAACTGCATTTCAAATTCGAAGGAAGGCCTTTCCGCCATTCACGATTCAGACATTTATTGCAGATTGAAATGAAGCCCAATTCAGATGCGCTTTTAACTGCATTCTTTGCACCTGCATCAAATTTTAAGAGCAGTTTGAAGTAATGGCGCTTGGAAAGGGTGAAGAGTATTGAGGTGCCAAGATTGGATTGGGCTGCCACTCGCGCTATTTTTCCAATCAGAATTCGCGCGCCCAGCTCATGGCAGTATTCGTTGTCAACTGGGTGCGCCTGATAGTACTTAAGGCAAGCTTTGGGGTGCGCACCGCATAAAACTGCAGTATCAGTTGCGGTAACGGAGAGGTAGGAAGTTCGCTTGCGCGCTAGTGAGTTCAGGGTTGAGTATAAGTAAGGCACGGGAGAGCCGAAAGGGTCCAGCTCGATGAGATTGAATTCTGAATTAGTATTGCAGAGGAATCGGTTGATGTCCTCGTTCACGAATCTCGCTTTTTTTATTTTGTTAGCTTTTGCATTCTTTTTGGTGAGTGAGATTGCATTTTTGTTAGCATCCAAGAAGGTCGTACGTGCAATGTTGCTGTTCTCCTTTGCATACCGTATACCCCTTATACCACTTGCACACATGGCATCCAGAAAATCAAACTTCCCCTCAAGTGCGCCGAGCGCCAAGCTCGATAGGTCCCTGCACAGCTCCATTTCTGGATTGTAGAAAACCGTTTTTGAAAGCATGAAGCTAGAGTTCCCTTCTTTCACTTTTTTCATTCCAACCACTACTGCCTGTACTTCAAGGAATCTATTAGGCCGTGGGCGTAAGTTATGCAGCCGAATGCAGTAAGCACATCTCCCTTTTTCAAATTGTACTCAGCGTCCTTGCAATAGCGCCAAGCCATTTCAAATAGTATCTCCTCGCCTTCGCACGGTTCTATACGTTTCATGTTCTCCTTGAACTTCACTATATCTGCCTCTACACGAGAAACGCTTGCCTCAGCCATAAAGGCAGATGGGGGGTTGAATAATTAAATGCTTGCTCCAAATATGCGCATGGCACGATTCAAACTGGTGGTAACAGCAGGCACCTTCAACTGCATACATGCAGGCCATAAAAAACTTCTGAGCACCGCCCTTGAATGCGGTGAGCGGGTTCTGATAGGCTTGACGAGCGATAAATTTGCACGTAAGTTAAAGGGGGAGGCTGAGCCTTATGAGAAGAGGAAGGGGAAGCTTGAGGAGGCTCTGGGAGAGAAGAGGGGAAGGTGCGAGATAGTTAAGATTGAGGACGAGATTGGAGTTGCGGGTGAGAGCGAGGAACTTGAGGCAATTGTGGTTAGTGAGGAGACTGAGAAGAATGCAACGAAGGTGAATGAAGTGCGGAAGGACAGGGGGATGCCTGAACTTGAAATCATAGTTATAGAGCTTGTGAAGGATGAGAAGAGGTTGAAACTTTCATGCAGAAGAAGATGAAAATTGCAATCGGTTCAGCAAACCCGAACAAGGTGCGCGGGGTTAGAAAAGCTGCTGCAAAGCTCTTCAAGCAGATAGAAGTGGTTGGAATTGACGTTGAATCTGGTGTGAGCGATCAGCCGTTTGGGAAGGAGACTGTTAAGGGTGCAGTCAACAGAGCGAGGAGAATTGTGGAAAAGGTAAAGGCGGATTACGGAGTTGGTTTGGAAAGCGGAATTTTCGAGTTTGGAGGAAAATATATTGATATGCAGTGGTGTGCGGTGCTGCATGAGGGAAACGTGCATTTGGGCTGCAGCATGGGCTTTGAAATTCCGCCTGCTGAAGCGAAGAAATTGAAAAAGCACAAAATTACGCTTAGCGAACTTTATTACAACATAACGGGTGATAAGGATATTGGAATTAAGGAGGGCGTTATAAACTACTTATCGGGTGGGGTGCTGAAGAGAAGCGAGATGACGCAGCAGGCATTCTTATGTGCGATGGTGCCGTTGATGAAGAAAATTAAGAAGTAAGGCTGAACTTGTCCAGCACGTCGCGCGCCTTCTCCCTCTTCTTCTGATGCTCTTCCAAAAACGCCACAACTTTATCAGCCAAATACTTCTTGTTCTCGCCATCCAGAATCTTCCCGGCTCGGTAATCCTCAAGCCTCTGCTGCATAACCTTGTCATCATCTTCAAACAGCAAGTAGAGCCATTGGCACACCGTGCAAAGGTCAGGGTTGCCTCCCTTCTTGCGCTGCTCCTCCACAGTAGCCTGCCCGCCTGTAAATGCCTTCATTATTTTCTTGCGCGCAACTTCTGGCAAGTCAGTAGTGTAAATTGCATTTGCCTCATCAGTTGCACTCATCTTTCCAGCAGGCCCGCTAAGGCCGGGTAAGAATTTGCTCAAAATAGTAGCAGTCTTTGGATACCCTAAATAAGGTGCGGCATCTCGAGCTATGCGCCAGTACGGATCTTGGTCAATTGCGCAAGGTATTAGGCACTGCACATCCTTCCCTCCTTCGCGCTCTTGGGCATAAAATGCAACCGCAGCCTGCAAAGCAGGGAAGAAGGAGAGGCCTATGTTAGTTGAATTGTTGAAACCGAATACAGCTTTTGCAATTGAGAAAGTTGTGCGCTTTGCAATTTTCAGCGCGAAGGGGTAGAGCTCATCTATATGTTCAGTATCATATATGATTTTCGTATCCTTGGGCTCAAAGCCTAGCGCTATAAGGTCGAGTGCATTCTCCTTTGCATAATTTTTGGTTTTATTGAGTGCAAGGTCTTTAACCAAAAATTTTTCATCATCAGTCATCTGGAAGTAGAGCTTGGCCTTGAATGCCTTCTGAAGCCAGCGGGTAAAGATCCATGGAACTATGTGACCTAAGTGCGTATGGCCGCTTGGCCCGCGCCCAGTATATAGAACTACTTTCTTCCCTTTTTCATGCTCCTTTAGAACCACGTTCAAATCGCGATGAGCAAAGAACATGCCGCGTCTAAGGAAGAGGTGGAGCGGGGCGAGCCTGTCCAGCATTTCAAGCTCCTTATTGCTTATCCTCTGCACTCCGAACTTCTTAATCAGTTTATCATAATCAATGTCTCCCTTCACTTCCCACGGAGTGACGGTAAAGCTTTCCTTTGCCATCTTCATTCCTCGAAGAACTGCTGCTTTGGATAGACTGACATTCCCTTGCTGGTTATCTTCATAGGGCATACTTTGTTTGCATGCGCAACTCCTCTCATTTTTATTATTTCAAGTGCCCGGTCCCGATAGTTCTTGCGCCTCATATTGTAAAGGTAGATAAGGCCCTCGCTTAGAAACTCTATACCATAGCGCGAACGCGGAGTACCTATGCTCACATCACCAACGCTTTCGCTTACTAAAATAGAAGTTACCTCCCAGTTGCGTATGCGTTCAATCAGTCTGAGCAGCCCCTGCCTTCTCTTCTGCTCTCCTTCATAAAGAAGCGCAACCGGAGTTACTGAGTCTACAACCATGCGCTGCACTCCGAGCCTGTCTATAAGATCATGAATCACACTTTCCTGCGATGCGAAGTGATCCACTTCGTAAGGCGGGTACTCGATTACAAGCAGCTTCTTATCTTTCTCAAGCTTTGCAAGATCCCATCCAAATCTCTGCATATTCCTGAACATGGAGCGCTTGTGCTCATCGAATGAGAGGTAGAGGCCGGGCTCATCATGCTTCACTGCACCTTCATGAAGAAATTGCAGTCCAAATATGGTTTTACCAGTTCCGCTGTCCCCGCAAAGAGAAATAATGCTTCCTTTTATAAAACCGCCTTCCATCAGCGAATCCAAGCCAGGTATTCCGGTTTGAACCCGATCGGACGAACCCTTTTGTTTTTTCATGAACTCACCTCCTTATCATCTTTTCTCTCCCTCAGCCTTTTTCCCATTTCTGCACGCTTCTCAGCTGCTTTTATGAAATTCTCCCAGTCTTCTTTCTTTGCAACTCTGCTCATTACAAAGCGCGAGAATTCAAAGCTGTTTTGTGAAATCAAAAGCAAAAGATCATGTACTTCGCCCAAGCTGAGGGTCAGTCTGTCCTCGGGCTTAAGAAGCTCCACTCCAATCGGACCGAAGCGCATACAAATGCCAGCAAGATGAGTAAGGGTTTGGGTTAGAACGTAAACTTGTGCATTTGTGGAATAAACTTCATCGCTCCCCTTGGTGGGTGCTTCGATTTCCCCCTGTGCATAAAGCACTCCGGGCTCTTTGGTTATTCTGCCCACGAAATCAGTTGCGATATTTTTCAAATTCTCTTCTTCCTTTGCGTGCATATCAAAGTAGAGAACTGCAAAAACCCCGCCCTGCTCCACGGTTTCCTTGGTAAGCTGTTCAAGAGTCTTTTTATCGCCCATCGCACAAATTACTCCGGCAAGGTATTTTAAGCGTTATCGAGTGCAAAGTAAGTATATGAAAGAAAAGAGAACCAAGAAGACCATAAGGCTTCCCAGTGGAACTGATTTGAAGAGGATGAGCTGGCAGACGATAATCGATACTTTTTCTGAAGATTTGAAAAAGTCTGAGG
>QMVF01000064.1 GCA_003660965.1 Microcaldota archaeon | reverse complement strand
GAAAAGGCCTGAACTCAGGTCGCCAGGATTCTCGCCCTTGAGGGTGATCCTCAGGGAGGCGTATCGACGTGCCTCCCTAGGTCCCAAACCTGGAAGCATACCAGACTAGCCCACGGCCCCATCAGAACCTAGGTTCCGATACCTCCTGTTCTGCACTAAATGATTAATTAATCTAATTATGCACCCCGCGCAAAAGAACCAGCACTTCTCCCTCCCTTCCAGCTCTCACTTCCCGCAGAGAAAAACCACGCTTGCTGTAAAACTGTATTGCCCTTGTATTCGATTCTTTAACTGTCAAGACAAGCGCACCCTTTCCCTCCTTTTTAGCAATTTGCACAACCTTCTCCAACAGCTGCGAACCAATTCCCTTTTCCTTGAATTCTGGTTGGACTGCAATTCCATAAATGTAGACATCTTTTTCGCGTACTTTCACATCTATGAAGCCCACCACTCTTTCATCAAGTTCAGCAACCAAATAAACTATTCTCTTTGAAATGCGCCTTCTGATTTCCTCCTCATCTATTCTCGCGGCCGGAAAATAATGGGAGCTCAGTTCTACAATTGCCCTTGCATCGCCTGCTCTATAAGGCCTGATTTTCAGATTCATGATGAAAGCGGGCTTATTGAAATTTAAATACTTGTCCGTCGATACCGGTGCGGTGCGTAGATGCTCTGGCTTCCAATAGCCATTACCGCAGTTATAATATCCTCGTTCATCATAGCTATCGGCTACATGATTGGAAGAGGATTTCATCTTCCTTCTCTTGAAGCATGGGCAAAAGTAGAAGTAAGAGAAGTTCTGATTTCAATAATCATAATTGCCGGCCTTGCATTTGGATTGACTTTTATAAACGCAACCGTAAATCAGCTGGGCCAGGGAGGCATGGCCACTCTGGTTATGGGCGAACCTGATTCGCCGGGCCCGGATGCAACAGGTGTGCCAGACTGCACCCCTGGCACTGGCGGAATAAACGGAATGTATGGCTTTGCCTACTGCTATTTAGAGGGAAGTACAGATTACATGATTTACATATACGGCCAGCTGGTTGCAGCTAACCGCTATGTAGCTAAGATGACCAGCTTTTACTTCAACGTAGCCATACCTCTCTACCTTGCAGTTGCATCTGTTTCAAAAGCCCCCTATGCCGGCCTTGGGGTAATAAATTCAATGATAGGCTTGGGCATGGATGCCCTTGCATCCGCGAGCTTCATACAAGTTGCACAAAAAATGCTGCTGCGCTTCTTTGAAAACTATTCCCTCAGCTTCTTTCTTCCACTAGGCCTGATTCTGAGGACTTTCAGCTTTTCGCGCAAGCTAGGAGCAACTCTTATAGCAATTGCAATAGGCACCTACGTGGTCTACCCCCTTTCAATCGTATTTGCAGCTGGAGTTTATGATCAGGTAGATAAGCACGTAGAAATAAACCTGCCCCACGAACCGCCTGACCTGCATGATACCGCAATCTGCAACCCGTTCATACAGAACTTCATGTGGCTAGGCTCAATCTTCTGGTGGTATATTTGGTTCTCAGGCCCTTGCGCAACTGCAACTGTTGGCTGGTGGGCCTGCATGCTTGCAAATTATCCAAATGCACAGCTCATCTATAGTGCAGTAAATTCAGTATTCCTCCTAGCTTATGTGGATGTATTATGGGACTATGCCACTGCAGACCCAAGCGACATCTATAATGCAATTGCAGACCCCACCAACCCAAATAACGCGCTGAATGCAGTTTCACACAATGCGATGATAACTGCAGTTCTCGCAGTTTTCAGCATAATTCTAACAGTAGTTACCACCCGCTCCCTTTCGATTCAGCTGGGAGGGGATACGGAATTCTATGGAATCTATAAGCTGATATGAGGTTCGTTTATGAATATGCACTTTCCAACCAAACTCTCCTTCATCCTCTTGCTCATGCTGAATGTTGCCTTTGCACAGTCCTGCACCACAGTGGTTTTCAGCGATGAAGGCTCCCTAATTTTCCCACTTGCCCTACTTTCTGCCTTTCTGGTTGCACTCATCTACATGCTTTCACAGGCAGTGCATAAGCCTGAATGGGAAAACTGGTGTAAAAAGGCAGGCATGCAGATACTCGTATCTCTAATTCTCATTTCGCTGGTAAACCTTGCAATTCTTGCAGGCTGTGCAGTTTCGGATCAGCTGGTAGGCCAGGACATGTTCCAAGTTTCCATTAATTATCTAAATGATCTTGCCTACTCAAAGGGCTTTCCGCTAGTTTATATGCTCACCGATGCCAGCATTCAAAACCAGCTAGAGGCAGTTAATTTTAAGTTCACCACCAATCCTCTCACCGGCGGAGGGGGCTTGGCCAAGAATGCAGGTGAAAAAACAAAGGCAAATGCCCAGGACTCAGTAATCAATATGCTAATGCCCCTTATAGCAAGCCTATATGCACAGGGCTTGGTTTTGAAGGTGATTCAGACAGTCATAGTTCCAATCTTCCTTCCCCTTGCATTTGTAATGCGCATCTTTCCGCAGACCAGAACAGTTGCAGATTATCTCATAGCCATCTGCCTTGGCCTTGCACTGATTCTGCCTCTCACCTATGTATTGAACATAAAAATAGCAGAAAGCATACTGCCTGCCTCAATAATAACTCCAGAAGCCGCTCTTGATCCAGATCTCAGGCTCCTTGACGTCGCCTCCCTAATTCCACAGGCAATATTTCTTCCAAATCTCACAATTGTGGTAACCGTGAGCTTCATAATGAGTTTCTCAAAGCTTCTGGTAAGGGGCTTTGAGCCGGAGGGCCTTTACTATGCATCCTAAACTCCTTGCATTTCTCGCAATTTCCCTTCTGCTTCTGGGCTGTACTTTTGCCACAAACCCAGCGCCCGGCCCTTTGGAGCAGGAGCTCCATACCTCTTGGGTGCAGGAGAACTGGGCAGCAGTAGGAATAACCATAGTTCTTGCAACCCTTTTCTTCCTAGCTATTGTTTACATGGTTGCAGAAGCCTTAAACAGCAGGGAGCTCCATGTATGGGTGATAACCGAATTCTTTCAAGCTGCAGTGTCCATACTGATAATCATAATGCTGCTCATGCTGTTTGCACTCCTCAGCCAGCTAACTGGCTCCCTCATAAACCTTCAGGACCCCACAACCCCTCCGTGCACTACCAGCGAATGCCAGTTTGAGATAGTTCAGCGTTATTTGGTAAATCCAGACCCAACTAACCCTGGCCTGCGGGACATAGCGCTCATGTTTGCCGAACACTCCTCTCTGAGCGCAGTTCATGCAATCTCCAAATCAACATTCAAAATCAGCCTAGTAGCAGTGGATCTCATACCCTTCCTCTTCTCTGGCTATTCCATGAGGCCATATGCTGGAATGTCTATCTACAGCGACAGGCACATGCTGATAGCAGATTATGCAGTAAGAATGGCAGCTTCCATAAATGCCCAAAGCATATTCCTTGATTACGTAGCCACCGGGCTGGTTCCCCTGCTTTTAATTGCAGGTGTAATACTCCGCTCCATCTTCTTCCTGCGCAGAATTGGAGGCCTTTTAATTGCAATTGCAATAGCCCTTTTCACAATCTACCCCCTAACCTACATTCTCTTCCAATACACCTATCCTGTCCGGCTGGACGTAGATGCCACCATGCCTGGCGGGGTTGACTCCCTTGCGGGTTGCAATCCTGATGAGCTTTATGCAGACTACCCTGTGCAGATTGAGGACATGTGCTATTCGATGTGCCAGAACCACCCAAATCCTGCTTCCGATCTGCCGCTTTTTGCCCACGATTCCTGTAAGAATGTATGCCATAACTACTGCTTTGACCATACCGACCCGGCTGAATGCGAACGGCGCTGCTCAGCGGGGCTTTCAGAATATATTTTCCTATGCTCGATTCTAGATGCTGAAGGAGATGGCGTTTACGAATGCCATGAATATGTTATGGCTGAAACAGGCGGTGATGCTGAGTTTGAGTCATATCTCTACAAAGAGCATGCTAAAAATTATCTAGCTGTTAATCATCCCGGCATAGCTTCCTGCAAGGATTTGGTAATTGAAGTAGCGGATCCATATGCTGCAGTAGGCCAGTGCTCAGTTCTCAATGCAGAAGGAGATGTAGTAACCTGCCCATCAAACTTCCAGGCAGACTGCAGGGTTACTTACAGGCAGCTGAACGAACTGCCTGATGGAACCTTCCAAACAACAACCGATCCCGACCATCCTTATTCCTCAGACGCAGGCTTTGCCTACCGCTACCCCGACTACTTCAACGAAGTTCTGCCCTTCCTTCCCAATCAGTGCAAGGCGAATGAAGATGTGGTGGCTGCCTGCCTAACATGCACGTCTGTTGACTGTGTTAAGGCAGACGCATCCGATCCAATATGCCAGTCCAATCCCGAGTGCCTTGACTGTGCAAACGATCCCTCATGCGTTAATATATGCAATGCCAATCCTAATTGTCTTTACTGCAAAACCACTGCCACAGAGGCTCAAAGGCTCACAAGCTTACCAGACCCTGAAATGCAGAAAAGATGCCTTGAAAGCGATGTGCAACAGTCAGGCATAATACCTCCAATAGATTCAGACCTGTATGGCGTATCAGGAGATATTTCAGGAATCGCAAAGCTGCTAGTTGCAGGAATAGTTCTTCCAATATTCAACATAGTGATTACCATAACTTTTGTGAAAATACTCTCTCCTGTGCTGGGAGGCGATGTTGACATACCTGGTGTGATGAGGCTGATATGATATGCGTATCAAACTAGCATTCATCCTTCTGCTTTCCTTCATGCTGCTAGGCTGCCTTGGATTGGCCGAGCGGGACCTGGCTGGCAATTGTATAGGCTCCTGCCCGCCGGGCATGCATCAGCCATCACCTGACGAGTGCGTCTGCGTTGCTGATGACTGGGTATCAAGCTGGGAAGTGATTTCACTTACAGTTGTTCTGACCCTGTTCTTCGTAATAGCAATGCTCTACATGCTGGCAACTGCATTTGACATGCAGAGAATGAAGCTCATACTTAGGGATGAATATATTCAGGCAATTGCATCAGGCCTGTTCATACTTCTGCTGGGTGCATTTACTTGGAGTGCCTACAACGTTCTGCTTCCCTCCCTTGCACAGCCCCTTGATTTAACAGATGCTGATGTGCCGCCTTCCTTCCTCCCCGCCTTCTCGCCCACTGGTGCAATAGATGCCTTTGTTTTTGCTGAGCAGTACACTAAAG
>QMVF01000063.1 GCA_003660965.1 Microcaldota archaeon | reverse complement strand
CATCTAGCTCTAGCATAAGAGAACTCGGGAGAAAATTATTATTAAACTGAATGTTAAAAATTCGCTAGTGGTTCCCTTTGGCAAAAAGCTCGTGTTGCGGATGCTGCTACTGGGAGTAATAGCTCTTTGCATTTTTGT
Organism: Microcaldota archaeon; assembly: GCA_003660965.1. Classification (GTDB taxonomy): domain Archaea; phylum Micrarchaeota; class Micrarchaeia; order Burarchaeales; family Burarchaeaceae; genus B9-G16. Next base: position 5,098 of record QMVF01000063.1, on the reverse strand, counting down.
TGTGGTGACGAGCGAGGACTGGGAAATCAGGCTTCTGGCAGCAGTTGTGGCGATTGTTGTTGAGATAATAAGGGATGCGATTCTCGTCAGTGGAATGGTGTCTGTAAGGCAAAATAAGGGCGATAAAAATTAGGCCAGCGCGCAAGGCGCTGGCAAGGCGACCAGTTGCTGCCCAGAGGGCAGCTCTAGAAGACGACTAAGCATAAATATTACTTCCGGTCCTATTAAAAACCTTTGCATGGCAGGTGTGGTGTTTGGAAGAAAAAGGAGGCATTAAAGAGCTGGAAAAGAAGAAAATAGAGCTTATAGAAGAAGCAAAAAGGCTAGATAGGGCTATATATGGTAAGGATTGTGAAATAAAGGCATTAGAGGGCGTTTTGAAATCCAAAAAACCCCTTCCGCCGCCCGGAAAATTGAAGGCTGAGGCAGAAGGCCTTGAGTTCAGAATAGCGACTGAGGCATATACGCTTGACCATGAAAAGGAACTGCTTAAGAAAATAAAGGGGAAGAAGGAACTGTTGAGGCAGGCAATAGATATTGCTAGGAAGAGGAGTAGAATAAGGAGGCTTAGGGAGAGTATTGAGGGAATAAAGAGGAAGAGGGAGAAAATAGAGGGGCAGATCCAGATAATTAAGAAAGAGATAGTTTCAAAGAGGAGGGAAGAGGAGAAGAAGCAGTTCAACCAGCATCGTAAAAAGAAGAAGCGGGCAAGGGAGATGGAAAAAAAGGCAGAGCATGAGAGATATGCGGGCGGAATGAAGGAGCTGGAGATAGGCGATGTTGTGATTATAAGGAAGAAAGGGGGGAGCGAGAGTGAAGAGAATTAGAGCTACCCTCATAGATGCCGATTATGTAACCAAAGAAGGACGCCCGGTGGTCAGGCTGATAATGAAGGGCAAAACATTCTTCAGGATGTATGATGAATCATTTGAGCCCTATTTTTACGTCGAGGTTGAAGACCTTGGGAGGGGGAAGAAGGAGCTGGCGGGAGTGCGAGTCATGGATAGAGGAAAGGAGGCGGTGGTGAAAAAGGTGGAAGAAGCGGAGCTGTGGGTGAGGGGCAAGAAGAAGGTGCTTTTGAAAGTGATCTGCAAACACCCGAGCCACGTGCCGCTTTTGCGCAGCGAGGTTGCAAAAGCAGGGAGCATCTATGAGCACGATATCCCGTTTGCCCGAAGGTATCTGATGGACAGGAAAATATCGCCTTTTGATGAAGTAGAAGCAGAGTGTGAGGGAAGGATTATACGGAAAATCAAGAAAGTGGGCGAAGGAACTGTTCAATTGCGCGCGCTCGCATTTGACATTGAAACATATAACCCGCGAGGGGAGCCAGATGCGTCCAAGGACCCGGTGATCATGATAAGCTATGCAGGAGAGACCAGCGGAGTTCTTACCTACAAGGAGGTGGAGGGCGCTGAGTTTGTCCGAAGGGTTGCCGGAGAAAGGGAAATGATTGAGGAGTTCTGCGCGCTTCTCAGGAGAGAGGATGTTGAGCTCATGCTGGGTTATAATTCAGGAGTGTTTGACCTTCCCTACTTGAAGGAAAGGGCGGAAAGATGCGGAATCAAGCTGGCAGTTGGGAGGGATGGCGGTGATTTCAAGGTGAGAAGAAGAGGGATGAATGATGTTGCCAAAATAACTGGAAGAATACATGTGGACCTGTATCTGGTTGCGCGGTTTCTGGGGATTATAGGTGCTATAAAGACTCCGCAGTACACGCTGAAGAAAACCTATGCTGAAATAGTGGGCAAGGAGAAAGAGAAGGCAATCAGCAAGGCAGAGGTATGGCGCCTGTGGGACGATGCTGAAAGGAGAAGGGAGCTTGCAGACTATTCGCTGGATGATGCAGTTTCTACAAAGGAGCTGGGGGACAAGATATTGCCGATGGAGATAGAGCTTTCGCGTATTTGCGGCGCTACGCTATTTGATGTTGTTGGAGCGAGTGCCAGCCAGCTCGTTGAGTTGCTGCTAATGAGGCGCTCCAGCGAAAAGAAGATGCTCATACCCAACAGGCCGGATGATGAGGAAGCGGGTAGAAGAAAGGTGCCTGTTAAGGGGGCGTATGTAAAGATGCCAAAAGCAGGCATATATGATAATCTTGCAGTGCTTGATTTTCGTGGACTGTACCCGTCGATAATCTGTTCGTATAATCTTGATCCATTTACGCTTGAAAAGGAAGGGGAGGAAACCGAAAACATTTATTTGTCGCCCGCAGGCCATGCGTTCAGTAAGGAAAAGAAGGGAATAGTGCCTATGGTGCTTGAGGAGATACTTGATAAGAGGGCGCGGGTAAAAAAAGAGCTTCGAAAATGGGAGAAGGAGCCTGAGAGCAGCCAGTACAGGCAGCTCTATGCGCGCTCGCAGGCACTCAAAGTACTTGCCAACTCCTACTATGGCTATCTCCTATACTCGCGCTCAAGATGGTATTCCCGGGAGGCAGGCGAGAGCACCACTGCATGGGGCAGGCATTACATACGCGAGATGGAAAAAAAGGCCGAGAAGGCGGGCTTTGAAGTGGTGTATATGGATACTGATTCCCTGTTTCTTGGGCTTGGAAGCAAGGGGAAGAAAGAGGTGAAGGCATTTTTGAAGGAAGTGAATGAATCGCTTCCGGGAAAAATGGAGCTGGAATTGGAGGGGTTCTATCCGCGCGGAGTCTTTGTTATGAAAAAGGGCAGTGGAAGGAAGGATGTGACAGTTACTGGAGCTAAGAAGAAGTATGCTCTGCTTGATGAGAACGGGAGAATTAAGATAAGGGGCTTTGAACTTGTGAGAAGGGATTGGAGCAAGATTGCAAAGGACACCCAGATGGCTGTTCTTGAGGCAATTCTCAAAGAGGGAAGCAAGGAAAAGGCAAAGAACATAGTGAAGCAGAGAATTGAGGAGTTGAGAAACGGAAAGACAAAGAAGGAAGATCTTGTAATCTATACGCGGCTGAGGAAAGGGGTTAGAAAATATGAGGTTATAAGCCCTGAGGTTGCGGCAGTAAAGAAGGCGCAGGCAAAGGGAATCAAGGTAGAGGAAAGGGGGCTCATCGGGTATGTAATTACAAAAAGAGGGAAGAGGGTGTCTGACAAGGCCCGGCTTGCAGAGCTTGCAGAAGACTATGATGCGAATTACTACATAGACAGACAGATACTGCCTGCGGTTATGAAGATTTTGGGTGAGTTGGGTTATGAGGAGGATGATTTGAAGATGTCTGGAAAGCAATCTAGGTTGGGAGACTTGTAGTTGAGCTTATGAAAATAAAATATGTGCTCATAGATATCGATGGGACGCTATTTCCTTCTCTGGAATTTGCAAAAAGGGCGCGCAAGGCGGCCCTGGAGGCTATGCGCAAGGAAGGCATGCATTCGGATGTTTCCAGCGCATACAAGGTGCTTATGAATGTTGTGAAGGAAAAGGGGCCGAATTACGCGCATCATTTTGAAATCATGCTAGGGTGCCTTGGCGAGGGCCATAATGCAAGAGCAGTTGCGGCAGGGGTTCGGGCATACCATAAAGTAAAGGAAAGCATACGCCCGTTTCCGGATGTGAGAAGAGCGTTGGGGGCTATGCGCAAAAAGGGGCTTGGGCTTTACATTGCAAGCGAAGGGAAGGCAGTGAAGCAGTGGGATAAAATTCTGAGAATGGGGCTTCAAAGGGAATTCGTGGGTGCGTTTATATCTGAAGAGCTGGGTGTGAAAAAGAGCCCTTTGTTTTACAGAAAAATATGCAGAAAGCTGAAGTGCAAGGCCTCCAAGGTTGCGATGATAGGGGATAGGCAGGAAAAGGATGTTGAGCCTGCCCGAAAAATAGGTATGCGAGCGTATTTGATTGACAGGAAGGGAAGGCAGGGTTTTGGAAGCTTGCTTGAAGTAGCAAGGCAAGTTGAATGAGGGCGTGTGGCATGGAAGAGGACGTTTTGAAGAAGTATGAGAAGGCGGGCAAGATAGCAAGAAGCGCGGTGATGGAAGGCATAGGCATGGTTAAGCCGGGCGCGAAGCTCCTTGACGTCGCTCGGCGGGTTGAGAGCAGAATTTTAGAGGCAGGTGCGGGGCTTGCCTTTCCGGCAAATGTCTCCTTAAATGCAGATGCAGCACACGATACGCCGGCATATGATGATGAACGTGTTTTTGGAGAGAAGGATGTGGTTAAAGTTGATGCGGGTGCGCATGTTGATGGGTACATAGGAGATACGGCTGTATGTGTGGATCTTTCCGGGGAAAGGAGCGGGTTGGTTGAAGCTAGCGAGGCTGCACTGGAAGCAGCAATAGCTGCAATAAGGCCTGGAGGAAACACGGTGGAGATTGGCGGGATAATTGAGGCTGAAATAAGAAAGAAGGGTTTTAAGCCTGTTGAGAATCTGACGGGCCATCGGGTTGAGCAGTATAGCCTGCATGCAGGAGGGGAAATACCTAATGTGAAGCGCGGAGCAAAAACCGTGTTTGAAGAAGACCACGTGTATGCAATAGAACCTTTTGCAACTGAAGGAGGAGGAAGCGTGGTTGAAGGAAGTTATGTGGAGATTTTTGGGTTTGAGGGGAAGGTGCCTGTGAGGATGAGGGAGAGCAGGCGTCTGATGACGTTCGTGGAGAATAATTACAAAACGTTGCCATTTGCAGAGCGGTGGTTGAGAAAAGAATTCAAATCAAAACTATTGCTTGAAAGTGCGTTACGCGAACTTGTCCTTTCGGGTGCATTCAAACAATATCCGGTATTGACGGATATTGAGAAGGGCGTGGTTTCGCAAGCAGAGCACACGATTCTCATTGAAAAGGACGGGGCAAAGGTGTTGACGAAATAAAGGCAGGTATAAATAGTACAAGAGGCACTAACTCTGAGAGGGCCCGTGTGGTAATCTGGATAGCCGACGAGGCTTCGGACTCAGAACCAACGTTCCGAGACCTCCTTTTGGTTCTTCTGGGAGAAACCTCGAGGTGCGGGTTCAGGCCCTTTCTTTGGAAAAGAAAGCGCCTGCGGAAAGAAACCGCAGCATGGCCGCCTAAAAATCCCGTCGGGCCCGCTGTCAGCATTATAAAAGAGTACTGAGAAAGAAAAGACGTGTTGGGGTTTAGAAAGGGGGCGAGAATCGTGCCCCCTTCTAGCGGGGTAGGGT
>QMVF01000062.1 GCA_003660965.1 Microcaldota archaeon | reverse complement strand
GCTTTGGTGATCGCGCCTCCCACTATCACAATAGCTGCGCCGCTTGCAGCAGCTGCTGGCGCGCTTTTTTCATCAATGCCCCCTGCAACTGCAAAAGGCATGTCCAGCTTAAGGTGCTCAAGAGTTTTCAGCACGTTTAATCCCTTCATCTGCTGGTCAATTCCAACATGTATGTTAGCATAGGCAACTCCAAGTGCCTTGAGCTCATGAGCGCGCTTCTCCACATCCTGCACTCCCAGGAAATCAGCCATTATTTTTGCATCATAGCGCCTGCCAGCCTCAACTGCCTCCCTTATTGTACTATCATCTACAAATGCCATAACAGTTACAACATCAGCGCCTGCTTTTGCAGCCATCTCAACTTCAAGCGCACCCGTATCAGCTATCTTCATGTCAGCTACTATTTTCTTTTTAGGAAAGCGCTTTTTGAGTGCGCGCACTGCAGCCAAACCCTCGCTTTTTATGAGCGGGGTGCCTGCCTCCAGCCAGTCCACATATGGTGCAGCCTCCTCCGCTATTTTAAGAGCTCTGTTCAGCTCAATGAGATCAAGTGCCAATTGTATGAAAGCCATTAACGCACCCCGCGTCTGATTATGAGCAGGCTTTTGTTTAAATTCTTTTTATTATCAAACCCGCGCACAATACGCTCAAGTCTAGTTTTGTTCCGCTTGCGCATTCCTTTCGCATCGCTTGCCAGTAGAGGAAGGGCGCGGGTGAGGTTGTCAACTATGGTTATGGAAGCTCTTTGGGCTGTACGCGAGAGCGGATTGAGTTCAACTGCAATCACCTGCTTTCCCATCCGCCTAAGAGCCTCGGTCCTATCCCCATCCTCAAGCGGCACCAGAACTGCATCTGCCTTCCAAATTCCATTCTCATTAACCCTTCCGCGCTTTGAGGCAAGGCCAGGTATGCGCTTTCCGCCTCTTAAAGTATGGAGCACACTTGCATTATGCCTGCGCTTGAAGTATGAAACTATATTTTTCATTCGCTTCGGCGTGTGGTAGAATAAATTTACCTCTATTTCTGCATTCAAAATTTTTGCAAGTTCAGCTACCTGATCTGAGCAGAGAGCAGCTACATTACCATTTACAGAAATTACAGGGTGCTTTGCAAGCAGAAGCTGTGCTGCAGCCGCCCTTATTGCTTTTCTTGCTTGTGGGGTGGTGCGCTCGCCAAGTAAATAGTCAAACGCCTCGCCCCTTCCTTGTGCTATCAGCCCCTGTGTATGAGTCAGGCCAAGTTTCACTCCCTTTACAATTGCATGCCGTTCGCTGAGGGATTTGAATCTTGGGTGAGTGCGCGGTATCATTTGATTAATCTTGCGCCCTTAGTGCTTATTTTAGTTACTATTACCTTTTTGCAGTAATTCTTGAGAATCGAAACTGCATTCCTTGGCTTTTCCGTAAGCACGAACACACTGCGGCCGAGCATTGCCATCGAGCCCCCGCTTGCGTTCATTGCATTAAGAACCTGACCCTCAGCAAGCCCACTTTCGGTTGCAAATAAGCGGGAGAGGGTGATGAACTGCTCGGCCTTTGGATTTCTAAGTAAATCACGCACGCACGCCCTTCCTATTCCCATTATGCGCGTCTGCCAGCCCTCATCGCGTATTATGTTTGATGTATCCAAAGGGGCAAGGGGTGCCAGCACTGCCTTTAGCTTGTTCGAAAACTTTATGCGCTCGTATTTTTCAAAATCCCCTGGCTCAGTCCGCACCCCAAAGCCGCCAAAGCGCTCAGCTACCACCGTGCCAAGCCCTGTGCCGCATTCAATTTCAGCCTCATGCGCGATTTTTGCGCATTCCAGTGCAGAAAGCCTGGTTTTGAGCGCCTTGTTCAATGCAAGCGAGAGAGAAAGCGCGCCTGCGCCGCTCATCCCAAAGCCATAGCCCACAGGAAGCTCTGCCTTGTGCACTATCGAAAGGGAGCGAGGTTTTTCAGAGAGCTCCAAGTACTTGCGTACAACTGCGTGAGAAGTAGGAAGTCTGTTGGTATGGCCATTTAGAGCAAGCTCGAGCTTATTTGTCTTTGAGGTCTTGGCTTTAACTGTGGTTTTTACACCTTTTTCAACGCAGAAACCAGCACCTATAGAGCCCTGTAAATCTGCCCCTATCGAGAAGAAGCCCGTAACGTGGCCTGGCGAGAATGCATATGCCTTCATAGAGGGGAATGGGTTTTGGAGTATAAATACGTTCCGAATACACTCTACGACGTGAAAAATGCTTCGGCATTTGACGTAAATGCTGTTCTTAAAGCTTAATGTACGGATTTTAAAGCCTTGAAAGCAGTCAGAGCAAATGACAGCTTTAAATAGGAGTTCTGGCATAAAAAACCATACAACCCTAATTCAGTTTAGGCTCTTATGAAAAAGGGATAATATGATGGTATTTAATGGGGGAGGGTCAAGCATAGCTGCTAAAGAAAGAAAAGCAGGGGGACGGATACCGCCCTTTGATGCGGGCATGGGACCGAAACAAAGGTTGCGTAACAGAAGCAGGCACGATTATCAATTAAGACAGCTGAATCTAGCGGTTCTTTTTGACAGCGGGAACCATATTGCAATGTTCTGTGATAACAGGTTCAAGAAGGCTATTGCAAGAGCAATGAAAAGCATAGGAATGGAGTATGACGATGTGGACAGGCCGTTGATAAACCTGAGCACGCATTTCAAGCAGGATACTACGCTTTTCTACAAGCTTTCTACAGATATAACATATGTAAGTGCAGGAAATAATCTGCAGGGCCACAGTATCAGAATTAACAAAAGATTTAAGCAGTTCATAAAGGCGTTTGGGATGGCTCATTCCAAATACGGAATTGGATATGAGTTTCATCTTCCGGCGCATGAAAGGATGGATGAGGTAGGCAAAGGTGCACAGAGACTGAATGCATGCAGACTTGAAGATCAGGCAATGCTTTTGCTAAGATATATTTTTGTTACGAATGAATTTGCAAAAAAAGGCAGAATACCCTCTGGAGCCGTAGTCATGACCGAGCACCCTGGCTACTTAAGAAGAGGCCAGTGGGAGCAAAAAAATGGGGAAAAAGAACTGAAAATACATTCGGATTTTGAAGTGGTGGAGGATGCAGTGCTCAACCAGCTTATTTACAATATGATGCTTGGAAAAATCAATGAATTCTTCAGGCTCGAGGACAGGAGGCCAATTTACAAACATGGGTTTGAAATATTGCAGGGGAAAACAACGCTATCAGAGAATGTGGCAGATCCCTTTGACCTTTTGATTACGGTGAGTGCGTTTGGTTCGGTTGTGCCGGATGTTGCTCATATAATGCAGAATGAAGGAGTGAGGGATTTCCGCTTTGACATGCTTAAGTTCTCTGAGCATATTCACGGGCTTAAAAAGCGCCTTGATGCTCGGCGTGATGAAATAGAGCAACACTTGGCGAAAGTACAGAAGTATATGGAGGAAATCGGTTTCGAATTTAAGCCTGAAAAAAAAGGTATGTTTGGAATGAATAGGCAGGGAGTTCCAAGGCTTACAATTGAAGATTTGCACGGGCATTTGAATACGCTTTGGGATCTTGGAAATTCGAAAGAGGAGGCTCATGCTGGAACGAGAGGACTGCCAGAGCTTCTTTTCTACCTAAGGGCTGCGAAGAGGAGGCTGGGAAAGCAGGAGGTAGACGAGCCCCTTATTCAAGTAGCGCACCTCAATATAACAGAAACCACCAATGTTAACGAAATCAAAGAGCCTGCAGAAGTGCTTAAAGTATACAAGAACGACCGACCGTATGAACCAGGCAAGAATCCGCTTGCAGATTCCATAGTTAAAGCAATATTGGATGAAAACCCCTGTGCGCTTTTGGTAGATGAAGGGAAGGCTGGAAGCATAGATAAGAGGCTCCAACGCATAATGGCACTGCGGAGAAGCATGGGCAAATGCAAGTTCAGCGCCTAAGTGCTGGTTAAAGCATCTACATCTGAAACCATTTTGGAGAAGAACTTGGGCATCTCTTTGTGCATTGAAACTGTCATCCGCATGGTCATAGCATACACCATATTATAGATGAAGTAAATGGCAAGCTTTCGTGTATCAGCTTCTATTCTTTGTTTTCCAAAATGATTTTCCAAAAAATCTCTGAGCTGGGAATTCGATGAAACTATAGGAGGAGGAGAGGATATGAGATCAAAATCGCCATGCAATGAGAGAAGAAAACCATCGAACCGGCCCCTGTTATGAAGAGCATCTATAAGCGGCATGGTATCAAGTGGGTCCTGCAGAGAGATCCAAGTATTGAGAGCACTATTCACATATTTTAAGAGCTGGTTTGACATCAAAAGATATTCATTACGTTCCTCGTCATGGCTTTCACTTGCCTCCCTGAAATCCTCCACGGTGAAGCGGTCTCCATATAGCCTTTCTGTTAGGTACTTCATATCCCGTGATTCGCTTACAGAATCTGAGGAAAGCTCAAGCAGCTTGAAGTTCTCTTCAGAAAGAGGAATTTCTATGGATTCTTTTCCCAGCAGATTTTCTGCATCTGGTCTGTCATAGGAGAGATGAGTTATGGTAAGCTTGCCGCCTAAGCTGCCCGCACTTTCAGAAACTTCCGTACTGCAACGCACATAAAGGGTTCTCTCGCCCCTCAAAGCGGGAAAGTGGTAAGGGAGCAGATCCCTTAGATTTATCTCTCTAAACCCCTCCCTGTCTGCCTGCCTAATCAGATCCCCAGTATCTGTATTGTTCTTCAACAAGCCGTATATTTTGGAGTTTATAAGAAATAATTCCTTAAGAATGGCGATTGTTCTTTCAATATGCATATTGGGATCCGTAGAAGAATGTAAAAGGCGGGTTTCTGGGGGTTTTGCCGCTTCCCTTTTCAGCAATTTGCACAGTGCAATTGCTTTTGATTCGGGAGTTATCCATTCTGTCAGCTTCATCATGTGCCTGGTTCTTTGCTTATATCTGCTGTGCCATGCATAATATTCCATAGTGTCTTCTAGCAGGGTTTTTAGAACAGGTGGTATGAGAGCAAGATGCCCACTTAATTCGGCCTGCAGTCGGCGGAGGTTTGGATCTGAATCTCCTCTGTGCAACTCTTCCAAGGGCAGAATTATTGGTTTTGAAAGATGCGCTTTATAGGCACGCAGACTCTTGTAGAGCCTAGTTCCCTCTCCCGCAACCCCTGCTTTTTGCATGGAGCGTCTCAACTTTCCTGAAAAAATATTAACGGCAGAACGTATGGAATCGGCATCATGGACGCACAGCTCGTTGAACATGGTTTTTAGGCGGTATAGAAG
>QMVF01000061.1 GCA_003660965.1 Microcaldota archaeon | reverse complement strand
TCCATCGCCTATATCGTACCCGTGTCTATGAATGAAAATATTATCGTTATTATGAAGCCCAGAGTGCCTATGAGCACCATTCCAATTGCAACTGTTTTAGCCATTAGCCAGTACTCCTGCTTTTTAGGCCTGTGAGCCACATTCAGCACTCTCTTAGAGCGCCTTATGAATAAATTAAGCTTGTCAATCACTTGCTCACCCATTTACCGAAATAGGGGTCTTCAACCTGCTTACTCAGAGCAAGCTTTTAAATTTAGCTGATCTCGTCGAGCTCTATATCCAGTTCTTCAGCCTTCACCTGATCCAGCTCATACTGCGGAAACTCTGCGCCGGCTATTACAGTCAAAACGCGTATTGCATTCCGCGGAAGATTATCCTCAACCCTTGCACCCCAAATTATGTGCGAATCAGGCGCAATGCGCTTGTTGGTTTCAGCAACCATTAGTTCAGCCTCCCGCAGAGTCATATCTGACCCGCCAGTCACATTTATCAATGCCTTGGTAGCAGTGGTTATGTCAACGTCTATGAGCGGTGAGTTTAGGGCGGTTTCAATCGCTACAAGAGCGCGCTCATCAGAGCTGCTCTCAAGCGAGGCCTCCCCCATTCCAACAACCGCACAGCCAGCCCCCTTTAATATTGTGCGCAGGTCCGCGAAATCCAGATTTACCAAACCCGCCTTAGTGACCATTTCGGCAATTCCCTTTACCGAGCCTGCAAGCACCTCGTCGCTCACTTTGAAGGCAGTATTAAGAGGAAGCTCGGGCACAATTGAGAGCAGTTTGTCATTGGGTACAACTATTACCGTATCGCAGTGCTTCTTCAACTTTGCGAGCCCTCCAAGTGCATTAGCCCTCCTCTGCTTTCCTTCTGAAGTGAATGGCAGGGTTACTACTGAAACCACCAGCGCATCCTGGCTCTTTGCCTGCTCCGCTATTACGGGAGCGCTCCCCGTACCCGTGCCTCCTCCTAAGCCGCAGGTTATGAAAAGCAGTGAAGTGCTTCCCAGAGCAGACTTTATTTCCTCAGCACTCTCCTTTGCAGCCTCCTCGCCCAATTTTGGATCGCTTCCCGCTCCCATTCCCTTTGTAGTCTTCTTCCCAATAAGCACCTTCTTGTCGCTCCTCATCTTTATGAGGTGCTGAACATCCGTGTTCATGGCTATGAACCTGGCTCCATGCACTCCAAGCTCGCTCATCCTGGTAAGCGTATTGCAGCCGCTTCCTCCAGTTCCAACCACTGCTATCTTCGGCTTTGCCTCATCCAAGAACTTAAGCAAGTCCTCGTCCTCCTTTGAAGCAAGACTTGCCTGAGGTATTATTTCCTTGATGTCTTTTTCCATGCCCCTAGTCGCCTCGAAAATGTTTTTTAACGCTTTGCTTATAAACTTTACACCTTGGCGATTTTCTTGAACCGGGTTGTAAAGCGCACAATTTCAGATATAAAATCGCTTAAAATTCAGGGTGCGCGCAATGTGGCGCGGGCTGCCATGCAGGCGCTTGGGGCACAGGCACGCTCATCAAAGGCTAAAAGCACGGGCGCATTTTTCAAAGAGCTTGAGCGAACTGCTGATGCGCTTGCAGAGAGCAGGCCCACTGAACCCATGATGCGCAATGCGCTGGAGGAGGCTCTTAGGCGCTTCTTCTCAGAAGTGGGCGCTGTAAAGCCCACCTCACTTAGCGAGGCGCGCAAGCAGGTTCTGGATGAAGTGAATTCTTTTGAAAAACGCGTTGAACAGTCTAAGAAGATGATAGCCAAATTTGGGGCTGAGCGCATCCCAAAGGGCTCTACAATACTCACCCACTGCCACTCAAGCACAGTAACTGCCATTCTAAAGCGCGCTCACAAACTAGGCAAGAAAATAAAGGTAATCTGCACGGAAACCAGACCGCTCTACCAGGGGCATATAACTGCAAAGGAGCTCAGCTCAGCAGGAATCAAAACCACCCTGATAATAGATTCTGCAATCAAGTCATTCATGAAGGATGTTGATCTGGTGCTGGTGGGTGCAGACGCAATCAATTCAAGCGGCGAGCTTATAAATAAAATAGGTACGGCAACCCTTGCATTTGTTGCATATGAAGAAGAGCTGAAGTTCTATTCCGCAGCCGAGCTTTTCAAGTTCGATCCTCTTACCCTGTGGGGTACTGTTGAACCTATAGAAGAACGAGATAGGGAGGAGGTTGCGAACCCGCGCAAATTCCCAAAAGTCGAGATAAAAAACCCTGCATTCGATGTGACTCCTGCTAGGCACATAACTGCATACATAACTGAGTATGGAGTAGTTGCACCGCAGAGCTTATTTGCCCTTGCCTCGAAACACTTTGATATGAGCAACCCATATTTGACCAAGAGGGGTAAATGAAATGGAAAATGTGGACAGCGTAAATGCTGAGTTGGACATAACTAAATACAAGCGCTATGTAGCTCGAGCCAAATGCTTTGATATTGAGGCAGGAAAGTTCATAGCAGTTCTAAACGAGCTTCAGGCAAAGGAGAACGGAATATTCACAGGGGACAGGGTGATTCTCAAAATAGGGAATAAGGAGAAGATTGTAATAGTGGATTTGAGCGAGGAGATTGTGGGAAAAAATGAGATTGGCCTGTTTGCAGACACCAGTCATTATTTGAATGTGCGGGATGGGGCTGAAATTGAAATCAGACAGGTGGGAGTTCCAGCCTCCATAAACATAATACGCAAGAAGCTTGACGGTACGCCAATGAGTTCTAAGAATGTGAACACCGTAATAGATGAGATGATGGAGAACAGGCTGAGCGATGTGGAGCTGGCCTCATGGGTTGCTGCAATGTATACCAGGGGGATGAGCACCGAAGAAACGGTTGCCCTCACCAAGGCAATTGTGAAATCAGGCCATACCCTTGATTTGGGCCGCAAGCCAGTAGTTGATAAACACTGTGCAGGCGGGGTTGCTGGAAACAGAACGACCATGCTTCTGGTTCCCATAATGGCTGCTGCAGGCCTGTACATACCTAAAACTTCCTCCCGCGCCATTTCAAGCGCTTCAGGAACCGCGGATACGATGGAAGTGCTAGCTCCAGTTGAATTTTCAATAGACGAAATGAGGCGTATAGTTCTAAAAACCAAGGGCTGCATGGTGTGGGGAGGCGCAATCAATCTTGCTGCTGCAGACGACAAGTTGATAAGAATAAGGCATTCCCTGAGCCTTGACCCGCGCGGAGTGCTTCTTGCAAGCATACTTGCAAAGAAGGTGAGCGTGGGTGCGCAATATGTGGTTATAGACATACCTACAGGAATGGGAACTAAGTTTGAGGACATGAAGGTTGCCCGCTCGCTTGCAAAGGACTTTTTGAATATAGGCTCTAAGCTGGGTCTTAAACTAGAATGCCTTATAACTGACGGAAATGATCCTGTTGGCCAGCGCATAGGGCCTGCGCTTGAATGCTATGATGTACTGAATGCACTTCAGAATTCCGGGCCCCGCGATCTGCTTGACAAGAGCTGCCAGCTTGCAGGCGCGCTGTTCGAGAAATGCAATAAGGTTAAGCGGGGAAGGGGCTACAGTGCGGCCTTTGACCTCATAAAGAACGGGAAGGCATATGCAAAGATGCAGGAAATAATTGAGGAACAGGGAGGAGACCCAGATGTAAAGCCATCCGATCTTCCAATAGGCACCCACAAGTACATAGTGGAAGCGCAGGGTACTGGCAGGGTGAGACTGGTGGACAACCGCAACATCTCGCGAATAGCACGGGTTGCAGGCGCGCCCCATGACAAGGGCGCAGGGGTAATTCTGCACTGCGAGCAGGGCGATAAGGTTAAGGAGGGAGATCTGCTTATGGAAATAGTTTCAGAGAGCGCCTCCAAGCTCAATTTTGCTAAAAGGCTTCTTGATGAAATTGCACCCATTAAGCTTCAGAAAGTCGTGCTGGGCAAATACAGTTGATTCAATGAAGCGAAGCGATCTTTTGAAAAGAAAGGTGGCTGATTACAGCATACACAGCCACGAGCGCGCTTCCTCATTAGTTAAAAAGATGGGTGAAAGTGGAGGCTTTACTGCAAAGAACCTTGCACTAGGTGCAGAGGCTCTTGAGGGAATGCTTAAGGAAAAAGATTGCACGCGCATACTCTCATTCCCTGCAGATGTGGTTTCAACAGGCCTGCGCGGGGTGCTTGCCCAGGTTGTGAAGCACTTTGATGCAATCATAACTACATGCGGAACGCTCGATCACGATCTCGCACGCGCATGGGGAAAGGGCTACTTTCATGGTTCTTTTGAAATAGATGATCGCAATCTGCACCGCATGCGCCTCAATAGGCTTGGAAACGTGTTAGTTCCAAATGAAAGTTATGGGGAGATATTGGAGAAGCGCATGAATCCTATCCTAAAGGAACTCACTCTTCAAAAGAGCGAGTGGGGAGGAAGGGAGCTGATAGCTGAATTCGGCAAGCGGGTGAAGGATGAAAATTCCATACTTGCACAGGCGCACAAGCACAAGGTTCCGATCTACGTGCCTGGAATAACTGATGGTGCGTTCGGCACGAATCTTCTGATCTTCTCGCAGGACAGCAAGCTGAAGGTGGATTTGCTTATGGATGAGCGCGAGCTCAGCGATCTGGTTTTTGATTCAAAGAAGCTCGGCGCGCTCATGATTGGCGGAGGAATAAGCAAACATCACGTTATATGGTGGAGCCAGTTCAAGGGCGGGCTTGACTATGCTGTGTACATAACCACAGCCACCCAATACGATGGCTCATTAAGCGGTGCGCGCCTTGAGGAAGCTGTTTCATGGGGCAAGGTAAAGGAGAAGGCGCGCATGGCCACTATAGATGGGGATGCAACCGTGCTTTTGCCCCTGCTTCTAGCTTATGTTTACGATTTCTTGCTTCAGCCATAAAGTATACCTATAAATAACTTGTTGATTTCAATAAACCTGCTTTCTTCGGAATGCAATGTGGTAGGTGATATCGTGAAGATCTCTGATTTGAAACCGGGAACAGGAAACGTGAACATAGAGGCCGAAGTCGTTTCAGTTGACGAGCCGCGCGAGGTAATGACCAAGTTCGGAAAGCGAACGCGCGTTGCAAATGCAACCATAAAGGATGACAGCGGCGAGATAACTCTTACTCTATGGGGTGATGATATAGACCGCGTAAAGGGCGGGGATAAGATTTCCATAGAGAACGGCTGGGTTAGCGAGTTCAAGGGCACGCCCCAGATTTCAGCCGGCAAGTACGGCAAGATAAACGTTAAGTAAGCGCCCGAGAGGTAGCTGGCTTGATACTTTCCGACAGGGACATACGGAATTATTTGAAGGAAGGAAGAATACGTATAGAGCC
>QMVF01000060.1 GCA_003660965.1 Microcaldota archaeon | reverse complement strand
GTTGATTAAGCCAAGCCCGGCCAAGAGGCTTGAGCGGGCCAAGGCGAAGCTGAAGAGAGAGGAGCAGCGGATTGAGGCGCAGCAGATAGAGAAGCGGGTTAAGGCGTTGAAGAGCCAGCACAGGGTCAAGAGCATTTACAGGAAGTCAAGTTTTTTGGGAAACATTTTGGGGAGGTGAAGGCATGGCGAAGAGGAAGGCTCCGAGGATGACCAAGGAGCGAATCAGGAAGCTGTTGGCGAATCCGAGGACGCCGCCGCAGCTCAAGAACTACTGGAGAAAGCGCTTGAAGCGCTTGTAAAAAAAGAAAGGGAGGTGAAAAGAGTTATGGCGAAGTGGTTTAGGAAGGCTGTGACGGCTAGGCCGCCGAATACGCTTGGAGGCTGGAGCAAAAGCAAGTCTGCTGACGCAAGGCGCAGGGCCGCGCTGTCAAGCAGGCCGAAGTCTTGGTCGCTGCAGAGGAGAAGGCGCAGCGCTGGGAGGGCTTTGCAGGCTCTTGCTAACGTGACCAAGGACAAGCCGACTAGGTTGAAGGCCAAGGCGGATGCAAGGTACTTCTTCAGAAGGCTTTAGGTGTTTTTTCTTGGTTTTGTGTGTGATGGATGGCTTGAGAAGAAGAGTAAAAAGGAAAGGGAGGTGTTGTTTTCAGGATGCCCAATAGGAACGGGCGTGGCCCGAGGCAAAGGAGCTGGAGGCCAAGCAGGAAAAAAGGCGGAAGGCGGCTGGGACGCTGCTAGAAAAAAAGGGGAAAAGTGAAGGCAAGCAGGGGTCGCTTTCATGGAAGCGGTTTGCCGCCCTGCTTTTAGCCAGCCTCGCGGCCTTCACCCCATACTTCACAACACAAAGAGTCATAGGACTTGACTCTTACCACTACTTATCTTCACTTTCAATCAACGAAGCATCGTTTCTGTGGGTGAAGGTCGCATTATTCTTGTGCCTCTTCGCTGCAAGCCTCTCAACGGCACGCTTGGGGCACCTCATTTGCCAGAAAAACGGTTGGAAAGCGGGTTTCCTAGTTTTTTTGTCCGCGCCATTCCTGCTCGAGTTCCTGAAATTCGAGACAGAGGCATTCGCATACCCGCTCCTCTTCCTGTCGCTCTCATTCGTGCTCGAAAAAGGCTGGAAAAACAAGGCAGCAGCGCTTGCACTTGCCTCAACAGCAACCCTCATCTGGCCAGGCAGCGCAATCTACTTCATCGCCTTCATCCCATACATGCTTCCATTGGTTTTCCCAGTGGTTGCTGCTGCAGCCGCTTTCCCAAGCAAAGCACTGTTCCTTCTAAGCAGGCTGGCTCCAAGCAGCGCAAACGAGTCAGCCTGGCTCGGCGGCGGAATTGCATTCCAAGGCGGCCTGATGCTGGGAATATATGGATTCTTTTCAAAAAAAGCGCGTAAACTCTTGCCATTAGCAGTGTTTTTCGGAGCCCTTGCATTCACCAACCCAAAATTCACCGCCCTCCTATCACCAGTGCTAGCAGCAAGCCTTGCCACAGGAATACAAGAATTCAAATGGCTGAAGCCGCTTGCCTACGGAGTCCTGGCAGGAATGCTCGCCTTCTCCCCAATAGTCGTGGCAACACTCTACGACCCAACACAAGCCGATGTGAGCATTGTGAAAGCAGCAGTCATGGAAGCACAAGGCGAAACAATCTACAACGACTGGAGCACAGGCCACATGATAGAATACTACGGCGGAAACCCAAGAAACAAGGCAGGCGGGACATCACACTTCGACTGCCCTGGCCCGTGCCTCGTACTAACAAGAAAGCCACCTAGCGGGTGCAAAGCCATGGCGGTTGAACCAGGCTCAAGGGGCCTAAGGCTATACGATTGCCCTACTTCCCCCCACCAAGCATAGGCAGGACAAGCCTAACAAACAAGTATATTGCGACGGCAGCCAGCGTCAACCCAGCAATAGCAAGCGGGCCAACATACCGTCCAATCGTTTCAGTCTGCGCTGCAAGAAAAGGCAAGCCAATCACGCTTCCACCTCCTCGGGCTCGTTCTCCAGCTCTACCTCAAAATCCTCAATCTTCGTAAAATCGTAGTAACGCTCTGGCGTGGCAGAGGAAACCCAGCCCCCAAGCAGCGAAGCAACCTTGGACTCAACCGGCCTGCCTGTAACATCACCGCGCCTGTAATGCGAGTACCGCCATCCCCTAAGCCAATGAATAGTATGCTTGCTCCCGTCAACATTCCCAGCCCTCCTGCTTTTGAACTCCGGGAACCACCGCGAGAAAACGTTTTCAGCCCACCGCGTTGAATAGGGGAACAGCGGGCCCTGCCCAACCGCTTTTGCGTGCCCCTCAATTGTTGCTGCGAGCCATTGCTCCCTGTTCCTGAATATAGGCACTTTCCTAGGAATATCAGTCTTTTCAGAGTGAACATGAATCTCTATTTTGTTTGCAAAGCTTTTAATTGCCTGCGCCTGGAGCGGCTGTGTTGGCGTGTACCTTCCGCGCACTATTTCACCCACCCTGGCCATTGCAGCGTAGATTGTGCACAGCAGCGCCTGATGCTTGCGGTCTGGGATGGCGAGCAGCCTTTTTTTCAGCTCGTGGTATGGCATTAGCTCTTGCATACAGTAATCAACAACTCCGTGTTAGACTTATGTATCAAACACCTATATAATTGTTCGCTTTTGGTTAAAAGTGCAAAACCAACCCCCTGTTGTTATGTAGAAGCCACCTGTCCCGTATCTACATAACTTGGTTGAGGAGAAAGATTACGCGCATACTTCATGTTAAGCAGCCTCGCAGCCCTCACAGACAGCCTTTCAGAAATACCAAGCTCAGACTCAATCAGAATGGAAGAAAACCTCTTACCATCCTTCAAAAACTTCTGCGGCGCATCCAAAGCAATCTTCACAATGTCATTTAGGCTATACGTTTCCTCCCGCTTCGGAGCTATCCCGGCCCTACTCAACACCTCAGACATGAACTCAATCTCGTTGGAAATGTTCTTGTACAAGTTCCGCTGGTACTCCTTCTTCTTAAGCTTGTAAGCCAACTCAAGCCCCTCCGGAGGCCTCGGGAAAACAACCTTCTCGCCCCGATAAAACTTTCCCTCCGCCCAATACCTAGCCTGCTTAAAATAAGCCTTCCCACTCTTAGGATTCACCTGCACGTGCTCAAACTTCCCAATCGCCATGCTCCCATCACCAATCTTCCCCTTCATCTCCAAATAGCCAGTCAGCAAACGCTGGGTCGCAATATCAATACTCTTCAAAGTCGGGGCAGTAACAAGAACCACATAATTCTTGTCACGATAAGTCTCCATCACATACTTAATCATCTTGTTCTTCAGCGAATACCAAGACCGGGAATCATTCTCAACGCCAACCTCATCCCACACGAACACTGTTCCAATCGGGTGCTTCTTCCGAATCTCCTCAACAAACTCAGAAGCCCTGAAAAAAACATGACCAGCGTCAAAACGCCTCTCCCAGTTCGTGTCAAGGTCAAACATCCAGCCAAACATCAAAGCGCTTCCGGACTTGCAGTGCCCACGCCGACCACAGACAGCTATAAGCGCATCCAAGTCCTTCTCATAGACATCAGTCCAGATTGTTGAATACACAGGGTTATTGATTATGTGGTCTGGCTTCTGTCTCTTCAGCATTCTTCTTCACCGCCACTTTCCTCTTATCCATGACCTTGCCACCAACAGTGGACTTGCGCGGGTCATCCAACTCACCCATCCACACAGTAGACGAGACAGGCCCAATGATATTCATATTCTGAAACTTACCAGAAAGCAACTCAACCCACTCCATAAGCTTCCTGTAATAGCTATAATTCCAAGTGCCATGGCTGGCCAGCGCCTCCTCAATTTTCTTAAGCTTCTCATTGTACTCATCACTGTCCTTGTGGAAGAACCTGCTTGCGCTGTGAATCAGCCTTATCTTGGCGTCAATTATCTTATAGTTGTCAGACTTCACACACTCAGGTAAAACCATATCCATCCTGTCAAAGCACCGCATTACGAAGTCCTCGAACGTCATCTTGTTAGCCCTTATCTCATCAATCGGAATCGGCTTGAACACCATTCACACCTCCCTGCGTATCCAACTCAATAACAATTCTGCCATTCATCTTCGGGCGGTTTTTCCTCCTGTACGTCATCGCCCAGAGAATCAAGTCACCAGGCTCACAGTACCTGCGCTCAAGCAAAAAATCAACCACAGCCTCAGCAATCTTGTAAGGCCTGCCCCTGAAACGCAGGGCGGTAAGAGGCGGGGTGCCCCTTACCAAGTCCTTCTGCGTGGTCTCGTGTATCACCACTTCCGACTTTCTCCCATAAGGATGCGACATTACACCAACCCCTATCCCGTCGGAGGCTGCAGGTTGTTCAAAACAATGAAAACCATTGCAGCTATCGCAAGCGAAAGGCAAACTTGGATGATGCTGAACAGGGTTCCAGCGTCCCACTCGAACCACTTCTTGTCCTCTTCACGCATTGCCCGGCCAACACTCAAACCCTCTTGGAACATGCTTGTGCCCCACTGGTTCAGGTGCTCAGCGCTCCTGTCTGCCTTGTACTGCTGCAGCAAATTAAGGTTTTCATTGAGACCGCGAACACAGATGTGAATTGGCTTGCTCGTTCCACGCAAGTGATGCTTCACTTCACTCGTGTTAACCGGCAGCATCTTCTTTTCACCGCGCTCATCTATGAACTCAAACCTCTCTACTGCTTTCGGCTCTTTTGCGAGCCCAAAGCCAATGCTATTATCCTTGTCCGCGTCGATTATTAGGCTACCGCCACGCAACCGAAACCACAAGAGCTTCGACAGGCCGCCGGCCCTTATCAGCCAGAACACGACTATGAACACTATTGCCTGGACCGTTGCAACTATTCCAACGAACAGCCACCAGAATAGCCAGTTTATCGCCGCTTCTTCTCCAGCTACCAAAACTTCCACCACCTCTTTTTCGTTTCTCCGATTTGTTGAGCTATCTGCTCCATAGTAGTTTGTGAAATCGTCTTGTCAGTCTTACTCAGCCAAGCGTTCCAGCCGCCCTTTCCCCTGCTAGAGTTCAAGAATGACACGAGCGTGTCAGCCAGAAACTTCTGCGAGGCAGAAAGGTCGACATTAAGCTGTTTCGATATGGCTTGGGTGTAATTGCTCATCGTGCACAGGCCTCTTACGACCGCTAGGTCCCGTGGGTCAAGGTTGGACTTCGTCATGTCCTCGTTGATTATCTCATAGAAAATGTTCGGAGCATCCTTAATCTTGTACCCGAGAAAATTCCCGTCCTCATCAAACTCTTTTACAATGATTTTGTCTGCGGCAGTCCTGCTCACAACCTTCATCAAGTCCTTCGCTAGCTCCGTGTCAGTTGTGATGGGCTTCTTGTCATCTGGAGACACGTCGAATGGGAGGTACTGCACTTGCTTGTTTTCATGCTTCTGCTCTTCTGTCATCTACCGAACCACCACCTAC
>QMVF01000059.1 GCA_003660965.1 Microcaldota archaeon | reverse complement strand
GGCAAGCTGGAATACGGATGGCTGTGCTCGGGCCATGGGGAAGTTGAGCGGAGGCGATAGTTATGGCTCGCAGGAAGAAAAAAGGCAGAAGAAAGGTGAAAAGAAAAAAAGTGAAGAAAAGGGCTTTAAAGAAAAGCAAGAGGACTAAAAGAAAGCCAAGAGTATTGATTACTGGTGCGAGTGGAAGGGTTGGAACGGCGCTGGTGAAGAGGCTCATGAAGGAGGGCTATCGAGTGAGAGCTCTGGTTAGAGATACGTATTCTGCAGACCAGCTGCCCTCTGGAATTGAGATTGCATTTGGGGATATTACGGATTTGGAGGGTTTGAGAGGATGCTGTGAAAAGGTTGAAGTAGTATATCATTTAGCTGCGCTTATAGACTACCAGGCAGGCTGGCCAAGGCTTTATGAAGTCAATAGTAAGGGAACTGTGAATGTGGTTACCGAGGCTGCGAGGGCAAAGGTGAAGCGCCTGGTTTATGCATCAAGCATCGGGGTTTATGGCAAAGGGAAGCAGGGGAGAGCATTGAAGGAAAGCGATGCGCTTGAACCAAGCGATGATTATGGAAGGAGCAAGCTGGATGGCGAGATTGCAGTATGGCACAGCAACCTGCCCTTTATAGCCCTGCGCTTTGGCCTGGTTTACGGGCCTGGCTTTGATGAGGCCTACATGCCCCTACTCAAAATGCTTGAGAAGCGCAGAATGCCATATGTGGGCCATGGGCAGAACATAATGCCCTTTGTGCATGTAAATGATGTGGTTGAGGCTCTGGTGATTGCAGGCAGTAAGAACAAGGAGGCGTTGAACCATGCATATAACATAGTTGGCGAAAGGGTTACGCAGAAGCAGGCATTCAACTTGGCCTGCAGGTACTTGGGGGTTGGAAGGCCGCTGGTTCATGCCTCGCCTGCAGTTCTCAAATCAGCTGTTAAGATGCTAAATGTAGTGGACAGGGTTATGGGAAGAAAGCCCAAGCTGGTGCCTGAATACATTGAGGCTCTGGAAGTCAACCGCGATTTTGACACGGAAAAGGCAAGGAAGGTGCTGGGCTGGAAGCCAAAGGTTGAAATTAAAGAGGGCATTCAGGAGATGGTTGAGTATTATAAGAGCAAAACGAAAGGCTAAATAAACATGAATCGCGTTAAAATGAGGTGTCTGAATCGCAGACGCTTGTAAGGAGATCATAAGAACCTTGCATGTATAAAGGAGATCATAAGAACCTTGGTTCTTATGCGGCTGTAGTCTAGCCTGGTTAGGACATGGAAGAAGGGGGCACGCTTCGCGCCCCCTTTCCAAACCCCATAGAGGGGCTGTGTAAGCCTTCCAAGCCTATAACCCGGGTTCAAACCCTTTTCTTTCCAAAAGAAAAGCGTTTACGGAAAAGAAAGGTGAAAATCCCGGCGGCCGCATATGCTTCCCAAAATGGGCAAGATTTCACCTGAGGTTTTCAGGCGCGTGATTAAGCCCCAGCTCGGCGCAAAGGCACCTGGAGTAGTGGTGCCCCCGCAACACGGCGTTGATTGTGGAGTGATTGAGATTGGGGGCAAGTACGTAGTGGTTGAAAGCGATCCGTTCTACATAGCAAAGGAGCTGGGCTTTGAGCTTGCATCCTGGTTTGCAGTGCACATACTTGCAAGCGATGTGGCGAGCATGGGTGCAAAGCCCACCTATCTGTGCGTTGACCTCAACCTGCCGCTTCAAATCAGTGATGAGGAGCTTGAGGAACTCTGGAAGTATACGCACAAGGCATGCGAGGAGCTTGGAGTGAATATAGTTGCGGGCCATACGGCGCGCTACCCGGACTGCAATTACCCCATGGTGGGCGGAGCTACCATGCTGGGTATATGCACTAAGTACGTTACTCCAAAGAATGCAAAGCCAGGGGATGCATTGATTTTGACCAAGGGGGCTGCAATTGAGGCTGCCGGCCTGCTCTCCATGTTCTTCAAAGAGGAAGTAGAAAAAAGGTTGGGCTCTGAAATGACTAAGAGGGCTAATGCGCTTTGCTATAAAATGAGCGTGGTTGAGGAGGCGCTTACTGCATTTGAAACTGGAGGAGTTAATGCAATGCATGATGCTACGGAGTGCGGAGTGTATGGTGCATTGTGGGAAATGGCTGAGGCCAGTGGAGTTGGAATGCAGGTTGAGAGGGGCAAAATCATAGTTAAGCCCGAAGTTGATGCAATTTGCGATATGTTCCAAATAGACCCGTATATTTCAATAAGCGAGGGCACCTTGTTGATTAGTTGTGGGAGGGAAAGGGTGGATGAGATTTTGAAGGCAATTGAAGGAAAGGGAATTGAGGCAGGCGTGATTGGGGAGGTTGTGAAGGGCTCTGGAGTTGAGCTTGATGGAAAGCCTCTTGCCCACCCCAAGGAAGACCCGTTCTGGAATGCGTGCTCTGGCAAAACCATGAAGCCCGGATGAATTAAAGAAAGTTGTGTGTGCGCATCCACTCATCATTGTAAATCGTGCTCGCGTATTTCAGCCCGCTGTCTGGCAGAATTACGGCTATTGATTTTGGCTCATCCAATTCTTTGGCTAGTTCAAGTGCAGCATGCACAGCAGCTCCGCTCGAGCCGCCTGCAAATATTCCCTGCTCCCTTGCAAGCCTGCGCGCCATTCTGAATGCCTGTCTATCGCTCACTTGCACCACATCATCAATGTAGCTCCAGTCGAGTGCTTTGCACATCTTGCTTCCCCCAATTCCCTCAATCTTGTAATTGGATGCTTTCGAAAACTTGTGCTTGTAGAAGTGGTTGTAGAAGATCGAGCCTTCTGGATCAACTGCAATTGCCCTCACTTCTGGCTTGTGCTCTTTCAAATATTTACTCACCCCACTTAACGTACCGCCTGTGCCTATGCCTGCTATCAAGTAATCGATTTTCTCTTTCATCTGCTTCCACAATTCAGGTGCGGTTGAGTGGTAGTGTGCCCGCGCATTGAGCTGGTTGTCGTATTGATTTGGATGGAAGGAGTTTGGAATTTCGCGCACTAGGCGTCTTGCAATTGAATGATAGCTCCTTGAATCTTCAGCAGGCACATCAGAGGGTGCAACTATTACTTCAGCCCCAAATGCGCGCAGTGCGGATAACTTCTCCCTGCTTGCCTTGTCAGGCACAGTTAAAATTACGCGGTAGCCCTTGGCAGCTCCAATCATAGCGAGGGATGCGCCCGTGTTGCCTGTGGTGTTCTCAACTATTGCCCCTCCCTGCTTTAGCAGCCCGCGCCTCTCCGCATCCTCAATCAAAAATTTCGCCAGCCGATCCTTTATGCTCCCGCTAGGGTTGAAGAACTCCAGTTTTGCAAAAATTGCGCTTTTGCCTGTGCACTTCAGCCTTACCAGCGGTGTGTTGCCTATTGCATCCAGAATGCTCTTGCCTAGTTTAAAGGCAAAGCAGACCCCTTTCCATTTCTAGCCCTTCCATTCGCTCACCTCGCTCTTGATTCTATCTTGTAAAACATGCACTAGGCTCGCCTTAGAAGCAGATGCAAAGTAAACCCCTTACCATGCTAGCACCAACCCAACTCGTGCACTTCGGAGTATTTAAAGCTGCTGGGAGGTGAATCATTTAAAAAGGCCGTCGAGAAATAATATCGAAAGCACGGAGGTGAAAGCATGTTTCCGAAAAAGAAGAGAGGGTTTGGATTTTTTGACATTGACGATGAGTTCGAGCGCATACATGAGATGATGGAGAAGATGTTGGAGGATGCGATGAAGAATATGGAGAGCGGAAGGTCTGTGCAGGCAGGCGTGCCCCGGGTTTACGGCTTCTCAATGAAGGTAGGGCCTGATGGCAAGCCCGTATTCGAGGAGTTCGGCAATGTGAAGAGGGCAACTGGAGGTTCGGTTGGCGATGAGAGGGAGCCGCTGGTTGATGTTATAAACAGAAAGAATGAAATCACGGTAATTGCGGAAGTGCCTGGAGTTGAGAAGGAGGATATTAGGCTGGAGGTTAAGGGCAAGAGCCTGCACATACGTGTGGAGAGCGGTAAGAGAAGGTATGACAAGCTGGTGAGGCTGCCTGCAGAGGTTAAGAGCAAGGAGTCTGTTGCAAACTATAAGAATGGGGTGCTGGAGGTTAAGCTGAAGAAAGTTAAGCCTTCTAAAGGAGAGGAAGGCTCGAATATAAAAATCAAGTAGGGGTGAGCGCATGGCCATTAGCGTGCCTGGAATTACGAAATTGAATCTTACAATTCTGCTTACAACTGCCCTAATATTCGGAGTGGTTGCGGGCATTTTTGCAGTTGTAATCTGGTTTTCTGGTGCTAGCGGTGCGAGTGCAATCTGGCTCTGGATAGGCTTCTCCCTGCTCATGCTTGGAATTCAGTGGTATTTTGGGCCTGGCATCATAATTTGGGCGAGCAAGGCAAAGGAGGTTGATGCAAATGAGGAGCCCAAACTGCATGCAATTGTAAGCGAGCTTGCCCGGCTTGCAGGTATTCCAAAGCCTAAGGTATTCATAGTTCCAAACAACTCACCCAATGCGTTTGCCTTTGGAAGAACCCAGGCCAGCGCAGGAGTTGCTGTGCATACTGGGCTTATGAGAATTCTTGATGAGGATGAGGTGAGGGCTGTACTTGCGCATGAAATAGGGCATATAAAGCACCGGGATGTTACGGTGATGACAGTTGCCAGCGTGCTTCCCATAATGCTCTACTATGCAGTCCTGATATTTGGAAGCGGGGACAGCAGGAACAGGGGCTTGGGCTCTTTCATAATGGTATTTCTAGGTGCAATTCTTGCTCAAATTTTAGGAAGGCTGGTTGTAATGTGGCTTTCCAGGCAGCGTGAGTATTATGCAGATGCATTTTCAGCATATGCTACCAAGAGGCCGAGCTCATTGATGCGCGCGCTTGCCAAAATAACCTATAATGCAGCTCCTGCCAAGAAGCAGAATTCAATGCTCCGCGCATTCTACATAGCAGAGCCCTCTGCAGGAGAGCGCAAGGCAATGGCTGAAGTGATTGAAGTGCTTGGGATGGGGGATGCTGCAATTGAAATGGCAATTGAGAAGGAGAAAAAGGTTGGGGTTAAGGAATGGCTTTCAACTCATCCAGCTACTTGGAAGAGGCTGAGCTCGCTTCTTAAGCTCAAAAAGCAGATGGCTCTGGCTGGCTAGTTCAAAGAGGCTCGGCCTGTTCTCCCACATCTAGTCAATCAGCCCTCATGTTCATTCCAGAGGCTGCGCTTCTGATTAAGCATTTCCTTTGCAACTGCTGCAAGCTGTACGCTGAACCTCAAAGCCTCATCTGGGCTCAACCTGATTGCCTGCTGGCTTGCTGAATTCATAAGCCTTACAACCACTATTCCATCGCGTGGAAAGCCATTCATGAGCCGGGGCTCCTCGCTCTCAATTCTGAGCGCATTCCTGTGGCTCTCCCCCTTTTCATCCTTCCACCAGTGAATTATCTCATCTTCAACTGACATGTTATCCCTGCCATTCGTCAGGCTTAGAGGTATATAAATGAGAGTAGAGGGTGGGG
>QMVF01000058.1 GCA_003660965.1 Microcaldota archaeon | reverse complement strand
TTTATACTTACAAAAAAGTCGCAAAACTCTAAATCGTTAAATAGTTATGCCATTCAATTTCAAATATGGCGACATGGAGTACTGCACGAGTAAAGATACCTACGAACCCTCTTTTGAAAATAATAGGGCATGATGAGGTACTTCAAATAGCGCGCCTAGTGGCAAAGCAGCGCCGCCATCTTCTGCTCGTAGGCCCTCCTGGTACCGGAAAGAGCATGATTGCGCAGGTAATCGCATGCCTTCTTCCAAAACCCCTTCAAGAAGTTTCGGTTCTCCACAATCCTGAGAACCCAGAGCGGCCAATAGTTGAAGTAAGGAGGCGCGGGGATACTGATGAAAAGCCAAAACGCAAAATACCCTACAAACTCCTTTCGGTAACAGATGTTCCGCATTTCGTAGCAGAGCGATTGGGTTTAAGATGCAGGCGCTGCGGCTCTTCAAGCGCCTATTCAAGCCCCATCTGTCCTTCCTGCGGTGCTGACAAGCGCGGGAGGGAGTCCTCTCCCTTCGACGACCTTCTTTTTGGCTACCATGGCGAACTAAGGGATGATCGGGTGCACACCACGCGCCGCCTTCCCACCGGGCGTGAAGAACCAGTGGTCTATGAGCGCACAGATGACAACAGGATTAAGCTTTACGATCATCGAGCTCTGCGTGCTTTGGAGCGCATGGAATCCAAAAAACCACGGAAAATAATCGTATCCCTTGACCGCACCGGGTTCGTGCAGGCTACGGGTGCAAGCGAAACCGAACTGCTAGGTGATGTAAGGCATGATCCTTACGGGGGCCACCCTGAAATAGGAACTGCCGCATACCTGCGCGTCATACCTGGCGCAGTCCATGAAGCACACGAAGGCGTTCTGTTCATTGACGAGCTTTCCACACTTGGCTACCTGCAAAGGTATCTGCTTACTGCACTTCAGGAAAAGCAGTTTCCAATAACTGGCAGAAATGCCTCCAGTACGGGTGCAAGCGTTAAGGTCGAAAACGTTCCCTGTGATTTCATTCTAGTAGGCGCGCTCAACACGAATGATATTGACCAGCTCCTTCCGCCCCTCCGCTCACGTATACTTGGCAATGGCTATGAAATTCTCTTGAACACCACAATGCCTGATAATGAAAAAAACAGGCGCAGTATGGTTCAGTTCATTGCACAGGAAATACAAAAGGACGGAAGAATACCCCATGCAAATAAGGATGCAGTGGAGCTGATATTAGAGGAATCGCGGCGCCGGGCAAAGCAGATCGATGATGCACGCGATTCTCTCACTCTCCGTTTGCGGGATTTAAGCGGAATAATTAAAATCGCAGGCGATCTGGCGGTGCTGGATGACGCTCCACGTATAACAGCAAAGCACATAAAGGCGGCAATGAAGAGAAGCAAGGCGATAGAGGAGCAGCTCTATGAGCGCTATGAATCCTGGTGGAAGGCAGGCGGAAGCGACTATGGAAACAAGCGAAAGTTCTCTGTAGGCAGTTCCTCTGAAATCGCATGAGAGCGCATAGCTTTATCTTTTCTTTCTTTCACTAGTTATGGGCTGGGCCTGTGGTCTAATGGCCCTTTCTTTTAGAAAAAGAAAGCGCCAGCGGAAAGAAAAACAAGAACGGCCGGACACTGGTCAGGACGTCGCCCTTACAAGGGCTCTTTTCTTGGAAAGAAAAGCGCCCGCGGAAAAGAAATTTAAGAGCGGCGAAGATTGAGAGTTCGATTCTCTCCAGGCCCACTTTCTTCTTCTACCAGATTGCAAACCTATATTAATTTCCACCCGCCTATTTTCTCTGCTGCCGCAGTAGCTCAGCCTGGGAGAGCATTCGGCTGAAGAACCTCGTTTCCGAGAGAAACTATCGGAAACCGTAGGTTTCTGATACCGAAGTGTCGCCGGTTCAAAAGAAGAGGGCTTCGCCCCTTTCTAAACCCCCTTCGTGAAAATCCGGCCTGCGGCACTTTTTTACTTGTAAGTATGCTTCAGCGATTTCAGGGCTTCCTTAACCTTAGCAATAGCGACCTCGCTTCTTCCTCTCATAACTCCCTCTATACTCGCCGAAACATCATGTTTGTCTGCCAAAGGCGGAACAAAGAACCTATATCTTCCCTTCGAACTCTCAACCCACCCGTCCTTTTTCATCTGCCACAGGTGGTAGCGCAAAGCCTTCTCACCCACTTTACCTCCTCGCTTCTTTATTCTCGCAAGCAGTTCGGGCACGCTCGGGTCCTTGCTTTTGAATTGAAAATAGAAAAGAGAATCCAATATGTCTATTACTGCAGTGCGCGACTCATTGGAGGATATCAAACCCATTGCTAAGGCAACCCACCTGACAAGAGATCTTCTGGTCATTCTAACCTCGCTGGTAAGCTGCATGTCCCTTAATACAATCTCTCCGCGAATGAGTTTGGATTCCGGAAGCGCCAAAACATCACTGATATCTGATTTATGATAAAGGATTTAAACATGCCCTGCCATCTTCTTTCATGGCATCCAAAAGAAAAAAAGGAGCTGCAAAACCCCCCAATCGAGTTCCCACCGGAGTAACTGGCTTAGATTCTTTGGTTGAAGGGGGCTTCAAGAAGGGAAGCATAGTGGCGGTAAGCGGCGATCCCGGAAGCGGCAAAACCACCCTGGGAGTCCAGTTTCTTTACAACGGAGCAAAAAAATACAAAGAACCAGGAATTTTTATCTCCCTAGAGCAATCAAAACATTCCTTATTCGAGGACATGTCCTGCTATGGATGGGATCTCAAAGATTTAGAACGCAAAAAACTCCTGCACTTCGTAACCTTGCAGCCGCATGAAACAGAAAATTTCCATAACCACGAACTCATGATACGTGGGTTTATAGAGGAACATAATGCAAAGCGGCTGGTTTTAGACTCTGCAACTTCTCTTATAATGTCTCACAAATCCAACCATGAAGCACGAAAAGCGCTTATACTTTTAATGGACAAATTGAGATCTTGGGGCGTAACTTCTCTTCTTACTGCCGAGAGCACATCAGATGTTCACGGAAACATGACCTCCTCCTTCAAAATCGAATTCCTTTCTGATGCAGTACTCTACCTCTACAACATGCGAAGATCAAACTACAGGCTGCATGCGCTGGAAGCCGTAAAGATGCGCGGATCCTCCGTAAACAACAAACTATGCCCTTTGAAATTCGGAAAACAGGGAATCGCAGTATATCCAAACCAGACGCTTTTCAAATAATCAAACTTCCCGCTCAACCAGAAAATCAGCCAATTCAACGAGCTTGTCCTTCGCCTGACTTTTCTTTAAAACACCCAAATCCTTCTTTGCCTTTTTAGCAAGCCTTTTTGCATATCTCTGCGCTCTTTCAATTGAGCCGCAGCGCCTCATTATGGAAATCGCAGTATCCAGCTCTTTTCTGCCGTGGGCATGCTTTTCAAGTATCTCCCTGAGCCTCTTCCTTTCCCCTGCCCTGCCCTTCTTTAGTGCATGTATTACCATGAGCGTACGCTTTCCCTCTGTTATATCTCCCCCTATCTCTTTCTTGTATTTCTCCTCTTCCCCCGTAAGATTCAGTATATCATCTTGAATCTGAAATGCTACGCCTATGTTATTTCCAAAATCGTCAAGCCTTTTTATTTGCCTTCTGCTCCCGCCTCCCACATATGCCCCCACTTTGCACGCGGCACCTATGAGTGCACCGGTCTTCCCGCTTACCATCTGCGTATATTTTCTTTCACTTATATTCCAATTCTCGTTCCTATGCCAGCTCAGTTCAAGTCCCTGACCTTCCATAAGCCGCGAGAATGCCTCCATCAGCATTTTCTGAATCTCCAAAATCTTTTTCGGAGGCATCTTCAATCCCAATAATGCACTCCAAGTCATCATAAACAGACCATCCCCTGCATTTATGGCAAGCGGTATCCCGTATTTTATGTGGAGGCATGGCTCCCCGCGCCTCAACAACGAGCTATCTTCAATATCATCATGAATCAGAGTCAAAGTGTGAAAAAGCTCTATGGCGGCAGCGGCAGGAAGCACCTTTCTCGGCTTTCCTCCAACTGCTTCACAGCAGAGAAGGCACAGCGCGGGCCTGAATCTCTTTCCTCCTCTTTCCAGCATCTCCCATAAAAGGCCATAGACTTCCGCAGGCTTCTTATTTTTCGGCATGGTCTTCTCTATTTCCTTCTCTACAATCGGTGCCATCTTTGCCAGATATTCATACATTCCTGTTCCGTAAGCAGCCATCATCTCTCCTTTTTATGAAGTTCCAATATATCTTTTTTAACCTTTTCAACCCCCACAGCTTTCACCAATTTACCTAGCTTCGGCCCCCTTTCCTGGTTTATGAGTGTGCCATAAAGATGTCTGAAAAGGTCCGCAGGGTTCTTTCCCTTCCCCCTCGCAACTTCAAAAACCAAATTATGAATATCCACCGCAGTCTGCTTCTTATCAAGCCTGCTGGCAAATTCGAGAACCAAATCCACATCCCCCCTAATCTCCTTTGGCTTATAGGTGAATGAATATTCCTCAGGCAGAAACTGCTTCCTGACCCAGCCCTCTATATATGGCCTCAAATACTCTGCGCTCTTCCTATCAGTCAATTTTCCAACAATTTTCCAATCCCTGTAGAGTTGATACAGCAAAAGGATGTCTGAAAACGTCTTGAATTTCCTTTTTTTAGTGGAAAGTTCAAACGCAACTGCCCTTTTCCTGTCTGCCCTAGACACTTCAGGCTCCACCGTAATTTCCGATGCCCTCAGGTAATCTTCACAAAGCCTAAGCATCGCTTCCCCACTGGTTTCTATATTCTTATTCTCCTGAATATCCGGCCGCAGAAGCGCATACTTGAGCACTTCTGGAGGTATAAGTTCGGTCAACTCCACGATTCCCATTCCTTCTCCTTTGGATTTCGAATACTTCTTTCCCTTCAACAATACAAAACCAAACCTGTAGCCCACCGGCGGCTCTTTTTTGAATATTCTTTTATGAATTGCAACTGCCGTATCCCATGAACCTCCGCGAGTAAAATGATCCACCCCTCCTCCCTCTATGCTCGCATTCAGAAAATCCTGCCTTGCCGGCCAATCAAGCCTCCAGACTATCTTGTACTCGTGATCTTTTATGCCCGCAACCCCCGTTGCTCCGCACCCTTTCGTATACTTCACCTCTCTGTCACATGCATACTTGTATTCTCCTCCATTCTCAAAACTGAAACTCGTAACTCTTGTGGTTGCTATTCTTCCGCATTTCTTGCATATGGGCATTATGGGACTCCACCACTTCGGAAGCTCCCTTCCCAGAGAACTTTCATAGACTGCCCGCCTCACATCCTCTAGTCTTTCAAAGAACAGCAGAGCATACTTGTCATATTTCCCCTTTTTGTACAATTCATGAGCTTCCAGAATCTTTGGTTTAACTTCAAATTTTTTCATAGCATCTTCTGCATCCTTCAGGAAATACTCACCTATTGATTCAGCACTTCCCGTAGGGTCCGGAACCCGTGAAAGCGGCTTTCCCAGATGTGCCCGCAACTTTCCCTCATACTCTTCCATGGATGCAGGAATGCTGTCAAAGGCATCGCTGGTGTCTGCTACGG
>QMVF01000057.1 GCA_003660965.1 Microcaldota archaeon | reverse complement strand
TTTTCACCCACTAGCACCGGCTCGATCTTGAGCATCGATTCAGTGAACCACTTCATAAGGCGCTCGTTTGACGAGCCGAGCCTGTCTGATTTTTCAACTATTTCATGCACCTGCTCCCGCGTTATTTTTACAACCTTGCCGCTCTCGAAAACTTCGTAGTTGTTTGCGCACTTCACATAAGATTCAATTGCCATGAAGAGCGGGATGAGGCAGAAGCGCCTTACCTTGATTGCATTTTCAGGCAGGAGCAGGATGTATTGGATTGCAGAATGCAAATACTGCTGCGCATCTCGTATTTGCTCGTGCAATGCCTGCAGTGCCTTATCTTTATTCTCTCTCAAGTGTAGGCTTCCATAGCTCAAGCCATATTTAGCTAGAAGCATGCGGGGCCAATAGCGCCTTTTTGAGAGTGCATCATATGCAATGTCCCGCAGAATGTTTACTTTCTGGAGTGCAAGGCCGAATTCGCGCGCATACCTGTGCAGCTTGCGCTTGAGCGAGCGCGTGATTATGCGGTTGTAGTAGAGCAAATCGTTGAAGAGGTAGCCTATAACGCCAGCCACGTAGTAGCTGTACAAATTCTGGTCCTCAAAGGTGTCGATTGGCTTTTTCTGGAACTTGTACATTCCGTCTGCCATCTCCCTGCCCCATTTTCTTATTGATCTTCTCACCATCAAGGGTTGAGAGTAGTAAGTTTGAAGAACTGCTTGCAGATTCTCGAGCAGCTCGCGTTCATATGTGTAATTGAGCTTTGTGAGCAGTTCAGTTTTGCAGTTTTCAGTTGATTCATCGTCAAGTTCGCGCATGGAGAGTAGGCTTACGAACTGTTTGAAAAGTTCTTTTTTGGTTTCAACTGGTGCATTTGAATCCTCAATCGTATCGATTATTCTGTAAATTAGGTACGAAACCATCATCTGCTCATCTAGGGGCTTTGGTAGGACGCGTATGCAGAGAGCGAAGCTTCGCGAGACTTTTGGAAGAATCCCCCAGCATCGCTCTACGTCGCTCATATTCATAGCCTCTTGAGAACGAACATGCTCAGAATTCCGTAAAGAATTGCGAGTGCTATGAGCGCCGCAACTCCATAGAGCACATACATTACTAAGTCATTTTGCTGCTGTGCGAGTATGTGGATTGGCTGCTTCTGCTCGTAAAGTGTGAGCACGTCATAAGTTACCGTGCGCTTGTCCGCTGAGATTTCGCCCAGAGGTGCCTCAACTATATCTGCAGGCATGTGCACAGTGTATGTGATTTCAATCATTGAGCGAACCATTGCCATTGAGGAGATGCCTGAAGAATCGTCCCCCAGCCCATCAACGAAGCGCGGTGAGTCTGAAGAGGCGCCTGTCATCGACGTGCTGTCAAGGCCACCCATGCCGCCCAGCATGTCCAGGTCTGAGTCTGTAAGCACGGGCAGGGAATGTATGGTTACCTCGTAGGTTGTGTCGAAGATTCCGGAGGACGAGATGAACTCATACTCTGAATTGGGCTGAATGGTTTTTGATAGCTTGAATACATAGTTGTCAAAGCTGCAGCTGATTCCCGGGTCTTCAAGCATTAGCTGGTTGCACTGGTCAGTTGCATTCTTCTCGAGCTCTGCAAGCATGTCCTCCGTTGTCTCCGCAGGCAAAACTTCGAAATCGAAGCTCTTTGCAGCCGTGAGGTTGGTATAGTTACCTCTGTCGAACTCTATGACAACCGTGAGGGAGTGCGTGCCCTCGGAAACGTTTGCTATTTTACCGTAGAAGCTTACTGAGTCGGACTCGCGCTTTTGAAGCGAGGAAATGTACTCGGTGTTTGAGGCTGCGCTCATGTGGGATGAGGAAACGAACGCATTGCTGTAAATGCTCAGTGAGGCTGCCTCTATCGCCTCTCCATTGTTCTTAAGGCTGAAGTAGAAGAATGCCGAATCGCCCACGCGCAGCTCTTCCTCGGGCTCGGTGAATGTGAGCTCAAGGTCAAGCTCCTCAGGCAAGGCGAGTGGACCGTAATCTGCACGGGAGTAAGAGTCGTCTTCAGGAGGAGGTGAGGAGGCGAATTGGCCCTGCATTTCCAACGCATATTCAATCAGGCTCGACATGTCGATTGACTCGCTGACGAGCGCAGAACCGTCCTCATTTATGCTCTGTTCAATATCAAAGGTCATCATGCAGCCTGAAAGCATTATGAAAAGCAGGGCTATTGGAAGAGCCTTTGCAAATCTCACAGGACCACCTCGTACGAGAATAGAAAGCAGAGAGCATATTTAAAACTTCAGACGCATTTTGCGGTGGTCTATGCCCGCATCCTTGAAAATCGGGCCTTCTGGCTTGAAGCCCAGCTTTTCGTAAAAGCCCATTGCGTTCACTTGGGAATTTGCTTCTACTTCCTTCATACCCATTGCTCGCGCCATTTTCACAAGCATTTCAGCCATCTTCTTCCCAGCACCCATACCCCTATATCGCTTAAGCACAGCCATTCGACCAAGCTTCGCGCCTCCGGTCTCAAGCTCCAGCATGCGCGCAGTGCCTATTGGCTTTTTGCCATCATATGCGATTACGTGAATTGCACTTGAATCAAGCCCATCAAAGTCCTCGTCTGAGTTCACATTCTGCTCCAAGGTGAAAACCCGTGTTCGGATGTCACGTATGATGTCCTCATCCTTTGAATAGTCCGCCCGCTTTACCACTAACATGCTGTAAATAAAGAGAGGAAGGTTAAAGGCAATTACTGAATGGTTGTAACCACATCGCCTATCATCATGCGCGCATTTCCATTACTGTTCGCATCAGCTGCAAGCGAGTAGAATAATATTAGGCTGCCCACAAACCTGTCTCCCTGCGAATAAGTGGTGTATGTATTCTGCTGGCCTGCAAAGTATTCGTAGCAGGAGTCAAAGTCTACCAAAGTAGCGACCCCATAAGCTGAAGGAGGGGCTATATCTGCCTGCTCGCCTGGCTGAAGCACGGGCTGGTTTGCATCTTGGGGAGGGGTTGCGCATTCTGTGGGCATGGGTATTGAACCTCCAATGTTGTCTAAGGCCAAATCAACGTCATTTGTGCACAGCACCGCGCATACGTACATAGTCTCGCTCATCCTGTTTGTTATCAGTACGCTCTCCATGTCCACTTCATTGTTCATCGTATCAAGTCTTAATAAGGGGCTGGTGCATTCGATGCTTCCCTGAAAGGAGCACCGGTCTGGCACATTCTGGCTTGCATCAAACACTCCGAGCCAGATTAATGCAGCCAGAACCAGGGCTATTACAAGAACTGCCCAGCCATAGGTTGATAGGTACTCAATGGCTGCTTGACCACGGTTTTTCATTCAAACACCTCGCATTAAGATGATGGTACGTCAACCCTTGCCCTTATGCGCCCTCTTGCAACTCGCGCATTTCCCAATCCGCTGTCGCTCTCGGTTACATAATGGATGAATACGTTGAATTCAGCTATTGAACCTGGCCCGCCTATTGCATATGCACTGCCCGTATCCCCATCGAAAACGAATATAGGGATGGGTGGCAGGATGAATAGAAGGGGGAGGGGAGAGGCTGATAAGTAGTTCATGCTTGTAATTGTATGGCTTTCGCCAGGCTCAAGGTGACGGGGTCCGTTTGCACATTGGGCGGCTGTATGGGTTGAAACTGGCTGATTGCCTGTTCTGGCTTCAATTCCGCAAAGAGCAATGCGTTCTGAATGATGATTGGTAACGCGAATGCTGCTGACTACTGCAGCCCAAGATTGAGGGTAATCTGGATTTTGAATGGCAGACACCTTTATTGAATCGCAGTAGATGCCTGCATCAAATGTGCAAGTGTTGGGAACTTTTTTTTGGGTGTCAAAAACGCCCAACCACATTAGTGCAGCCAGAACCAGGGCTATTACAAGAACTGCCCAGCCATAGGTTGATAGATACTCAACAGCAGCCTGGGCTTTTCGATTTTTCATTTCATCGCACCTCACATAGCAACTACTGGGTTGTCAAATACAGTTCGCCTTTTGCTATTCTTGCCGAACCTGCCACATCTCCATCTATTGTATAGTATAAGAACACGTTGCCTTTGAACCTTTCTCCCTTTTCAACGCCGGTTACAAGCTGGTCCGTATTGCCTTCCTTGAAATGCATCCCCTCTGTAAGTATGTCTATCATCTCACCACTTACCAAAAGTTCTATCAGGGTGAAGAGCATTGGTGGGTTGGATGCGCCGAAACTGTAGCCGCCCGGCCAGCTCAAAACCCCGGTATGCGTGCTTGCGAGTATTGGGAATGCTGGCCCTTGGCAGTCCGCTACCAGAGGCACTTCCTGAGGCGTATTGCCTGTTCTTGCCTCCATTCCGCAGATTTTTATGTCATGAGGCAGCTGGTTGGTGAAAGTTATTTGGCTTATTATAACCGTTCCATCATTTCCTGCAAATAGGCTTGCTGACTCGCAGTTTATGCCAGCTTCAAAACTGCAGCTTTCAGGTATTCTTGATTGGGTGTCGAATATGCCGAGCCACATGAGCGCAGCCAGCACCAAAACTATAACCAGAATTGCCCAGCCATAGGTTGATAGATACTCAATGGCTGCCTGCCCGCGGTTTTTTCGCATCATGTTATCATTCATTTAATCCCCTCCTTTATATATCAACCTGCCTGCACTGCACTTATCAAATCCCCAACCAGCAGCCTTGAAGCACCGCTGGTTTCTCCATCAAATGAGTATGCTATGTATATCTTGCCTGTATATCTGTAGCCAACAGGCATTTCTGAGGCTGCTCCCTGCTCGTTGTAGCATTTTGGTAAATAAAGGCCTGGTGCATCCCTAAGTATGACCATTCGCTGGCCTGGCTCCAAAGTTATTGCAACTATGGTACCTTCTCCAGTCGCATCAGTCATTCCTGCTTGGCATGCATCTGTGAACATTGTTGATATTGGCGGTTGCGGTAAGCCGGTGGAGGGGTCTGGCTGGGCTGCACTGCATTGTATCCCGCATATATGAATAGTTCTTCCGAAATTATTGGTTACTTCAAGCAGCGTTAGTTTTGGAATTCCGCCAGCAGAGGAATCGCGGGTTACGCGATAATCATTGCATTCAAGAGTATTTATTGGGAATGAGCAGTGCTGCTCAATTGCCTGGCCTGGGGTGAATACTCCGAGCCAGGCTAAGGCAACCAGAACCAAGGCTATTACAAGAAGGGCCCAGCCATAGGTTGATAGGTACTCAATTGATGCCTGTGCGCGCTTGTTCAATTCAATCATTTGATTCACCCTGCCTGTACAGTTGCAACTATATCTGCAGTAAGGATTCTTGCCTTTGAATCCGGATCATCTCCGGGGAAGTGGTATTGTATGTAAAGTTTTCCCGCATATCTGTCGCCCACCTCGAATGCATTGTCCCGACCAGCAGCATCCTTGCAAGGTGTGCTTGGCGAGGGACCGAGGATGCTTTTGATTGTCACTTTCTGCCCTGGAAGTATGTCTTTTGGAGTAAGACCTATTATGGATGCGCATGAGGAAACTTGGACGTTTGGAGCTGAGCCTGGAAGGCCTGTTGCGCCTTGTGCAGATTCTGCACTACAGAGGATGTTGCAAATATGCATGGTTTTAGAAAACCTATTTGTAACGGTTAAAAACTCCAGCCCGTTCTTTAGAG
>QMVF01000056.1 GCA_003660965.1 Microcaldota archaeon | reverse complement strand
GGATGCAATATTGGATAGCGGCCTTGCAACCCCTTCCAAGAGCTCGCTTCTTTTCGGCGCTTTGCGCGGAGTTGCTGATGCCGGAGTTCAGATACCTCATGCAGATGGCCTGGTTGATGATGCGAGGCTGAAGGGAGCGCACATAGATGCTTACATGAAATCAAAGGGAGCTTCGAGCGCCCTGAGCTCAGAATTCGAGAAAGCGAAGAAGGCAATTATGGAGGCTGGTGGTTGATAATGGCTCGCAGAAGAACACCCACATACACTGAAGAGGAAGAAGCACCGTGGAACCCCAGAACTGAGATCGGAAAGAAGGTGATGAGCAATGAAATCACCTCAATTGATCAGATTCTGGAGAGCGGCAAGACCATAAGAGAGCACCAGATAGTGGACAAGCTTCTTCCAAACACCTTCCATGAAACGCTTGAAATAAAGAATACCCAGAGAATGACTAGCAACGGAAGGAAGATGCAGTTCCGCGCTGTAGTGCTGGTTGGAGATGGGAACGGGCATCTTGGAATCGGAGTTGGAAAGGCGGATGAGGTAAGGCCTGCAATTGGAAGTGGGCTTAGAAATGCAAAGCGCAATATAATTCACGTTCCGCTTGGATGCGGAAGCTGGGAGTGTACTTGCAATACTGGGCATAGCATACCCGTGAGTACTGTTGGAAAGAATGGGAGCGTTGAAGTTTATCTAAAACCAGCACCCCTTGGAGTAGGTATAGTTGCAAACTCTACTGTTAGAAAGGTGCTTCATGCAGCTGGAATTAAGGATGTGTGGACTTTTGCTCGAGGCAGAACTCGCAGCACCTACAATACTGCAATGGCCGTATTCGACGCACTTGACAATTTGAACAATATGAAGTTCTATGATGACTGGGAGCGCAATCTGGAAGGGGTCGAGCCCGAGCCAGAGGAAGGCAAGAGGGAGGCTATGCAGGAAGGTGAAAAGAAGGAGGAGAAGAAGGAAAAAGAAGGTGCTGCGGAAAAAGACTATGTTATAGATCTAACTGATGATAAGGGTGAAAAGAAAAAGGAGGCAAGCTAGATGAACCTATACGCAGTAATTTTGGTAAGGGGAAGGGTGAATGCAAGCAGGCGCATAAAGGATGCTCTGGACAGCCTCAGACTAACCAGAGTAAACCACTGCTCGCTGGTTGATGAGAGTGGAAAGGGAATGCTTCAGGTTTGCAAGGATTATGTAACTTGGGGTGCGATAGATGCGGAAACCCTTGCCAAGCTTATAGAAAAAAGGGGGATGCTTTCTGGAGATAAGCCGGTTGATGCTGAAGTCTTGAAGAAAGGGGGCTTTGAATCCACGGTTGAATTTGCAAATGCCCTGCTTGCAGGCAAGGCAAAGCTTGATGCATTTGGAATGAAAAAAATATTCAGGCTTCATCCTCCGCGAGGAGGCTACAAGAAGGTAAAGCTCGCCTATCCGCGCGGTGCGCTAGGCTTTAGAAAGGATGGAATAAATGAGCTGATACGCTCTATGATGTGATTGAAATGACGCGAAGACATAGGAAGAGAAGCAGGCACAAATATATGGGCACCCGTAGTTGGGGCGGCGGCAATGTTAAGAAGAGAAGGGGAGCAGGGAACAGAGGAGGCAGGGGTGCGGCAGGAGGCCAGAAGCAGAACTGGACCTACACCGTAAAGCACACTCCAAAGCGCTTTGGAAGGCATGGCTTTCATTCCATACACAAGCGTTCGATAGATGTAATAAACCTAAGTGATATTGAGGAAAGGATTGCGAGTGGAAAGCTGAAGCAGGTAAATGGGAAGTATGAGTTTGATTTCAAGGGCAAGGTGCTTGGAGGAGGCAATCTCTCCCAGCCCGTGCGCATAACTGCAGAAGGCTTCTCCAAGTCTGCAGAGGAAAAGATAAAGAAGTCCGGGGGAGAAGCAGTTGAAAGTAGAAAGGCTGAAGCCGAAGTTAAGAAGTAGGGGGTTGAGTGATGAGGCTTGATTTCGTTAGGCCATTCATAAAATATATACCAGAAATAGCCCCGCCCCAGAGGCCTACTAGCCTTAAGGAAAAACTTATGTGGAGCACAAGCGCCCTCATAATATTTTTCATAATGTACCATGTTTTTCCAATAGGGGTTGATACTGCTGCCTTGCAGACAGGGGGCAACGATTTCTTGCAGGTGGTTACTGCAAGCAGAATTGGAAGCCTTATAACCTCCGGTATAGGGCCTATAATTCTGGCATCCATCTTCCTTCAGCTCTTCACAGGTGCCAAGATTATAGAAGTGGACACCAGTGATCCTGATCAAAAGGCTCTATTTCACGGAACCCAGAAATTGCTTGCAATTGCTCTCAGCTTCTTTGAAGCAGCTGTATTCGTAAGCGTGGGAGGAATTCCAATCTACGGTGCAGCAGGAGGCATTCCTCTTTTCGGAAGCGTGATGATCACAACTCTCTTCGTAATATTACAGCTCGCCCTAGGCTCAATAATTCTTCTCTATTTGGATGAAATAGTTTCCAAGTATGGTATTGGTTCTGGAATCAGCCTGTTCATAGCAGCAGGGGTTTCACTGAGCATCGTTCAGGGTACTGTTTACCTACTATTCAACCCCGATGTTGGAGCAATTGGAAAACTGCAGAGCGGCTCTGCAGATGCAATACCACAGGCACTCATGGCCCTCCTGCCCCTTGCCTTTACTGCCATCGTATTCCTCGTAGTAACTTTTGCAGAGGGAATGAAGGTTGAAATTCCGCTTTCATTCGAACGGGCAAGAGGTTTTATGGGCAGATTCCCCATAAAGCTGCTCTACGTGTCTAATATACCTGTAATTCTTGCATCCGCGCTTCTTCTCAACATTCAATTATGGGCGCGTATTTTTGAGGGTAAGAGCTTGGTTATAGGCGGAACTGACGTACTGCCATACATAATCAATGTGCAGGCAACTCCGTTCGGAGCGCGCATAGTAGACGGTTTGATTTACCTGATCACCCCCCTTTCCTTCAGCCCGCTGAGCGCGGGAGGCTATACCGCCTATCTAGAGCTGCTTTCCACAACCACACCTATACTCGGAATCTCGCAGTGGGTTCATGCATTTTTCTACATAATTTCACTCACCATACTATGTGTAATTTTCGGTAGATTCTGGATTGAGACCACTGGAATGGGACCAAAGGAGGTTGCTGAACAGCTAAACCGCTCGGGAATGCAAGTGCCTGGCTTCAGGCGCGATCCTCGGGTGGTTGAAAGGGTGCTCGAAAAGTACATACCAACCATAACTATACTCGGAAGCATTTTCGTAGGCCTGCTTGCAGGCTTTGCAGATCTTACAGGCGCGCTAGGTACGGGCACCGGAATTCTGCTTACTGTAGGCATACTTCACAGGCTTTATGAGGATCTGAGCGCACAGCACATGTTTGACATCTATCCGGATTTGAGGAACTTCATAGAATAAGTTATGGAGGTGGGTATGTGATAATTGTAATGGGAACTCCTGGCGCAGGCAAGACTACTGTGCTCACAGAAGCCAGCAAGGACAGGAAGGGCTGGAAGATCGTGAATTACGGGGATTTGATGTTTGAGATTGCAAAGGAAAAGAAGCTTGCGAATTCACGGGATGAATTGAGAAAATTGCATATTTCAAAGCAGCGCGAAATTCAAACGGCAGTTGCTGAAAAGCTCGCGGCAATGAAGGGCAATCTGATACTCGATACCCACTGCTCCATAAACACGCCCGCTGGCTATTACCCTGGCCTTCCCAACTCCCTTTTGAGCAAATTAAAGGTAGATGGCTTGGTCTTGGTAACTGCTTCTTTGGAGGACATAGCTGCGAGAAGGAAAAAGGATGCTACCCGGGTGAGGGATGAACAGAATGCAGAGGCTCTTGCAGAGCACCTGCGCATAAATGAAGCAATGCTTTCAGCCTATTCGGTTCTGTCCGGAGCCCCGGTTATTATAATTCAGAATACAAATGGAAAGCTGGATGTGGCAGTGGACAGGCTGGTTTCATTTTTGGATTCTTTTAAGGGATGATGGAATGGATAGTTCAATTCAGGCATTCGCAGGCATTTCGGCAATAGGCATAGCATATTCCATAATCTCTATCTACATGACAAGGCGCTTTGGAAATCGAGAGAGGATTAAAGAAATCCAGAAGCGCGTGAACGATATAACAAAGAGGCAGAACGAGGCGATGAAGAGGGGCGATGAGGAGGAGCTTAAGCGCCTTGAACCAGAGCAGGCAGAACTTCCCGGGCTTCTGAAGGAGTCGATGATACTCCAGTTCAAGCCCCTTCTATTCCTCCTCCCCTTCCTGCTAATACTGCCCAACATGGCACGCTCCCTCTTCCCTGATTTTGTAATAAACCTATCCTTCCACGTACCTGTTTTCATACAGCATTTTGAGAGATTCCCGAATTGGAGAAATGAATTCGGTGCAGTGGGCTGGTTCTGGCTCTCCTTCCTGTTCTCAAGCCTTTCCACACAGCTGCTCATAGGTTTGAAGAATAAGCTCGGTAATGCAAAGAAAAAGCAGGGGGCTGAGTGATTTCATGGCAATAATCTGCATCTCCGGCCTTACTGGTTCTGGAAAGAATTCTGCAGGCGAAGCTCTTGCCAAGCTTACTGGGCTGCGGCTTATCAGCTTTACCTTCAAAAATGAGGCAAAGAAAAGGGGAATCTCTCTTATGGAGATGCAGAAGCTTGCAGATGAAAACAAGGAGATAGATTTGAATTTTGACAAGCGCTTGGTTGAGGAGGCATCCAAAGGCAACTGCATAGTGACTACTTGGCTCGGGCCTTGGATGATAAAGAATGCAGATCTGCGTGTATGGTTGTATGCAGATGAAAGGGTTCGGGCTGAACGAATTGCAAAACGGGATGAGCTGAATGCAGATAAGGCGCTTGCTCATCTCAGAAAGCGCGATGCTGATAACATCTCTCGCTTCAAAAAACATTACGGAATAGATATTACCGACCGCTCCAATTTTGATATGGAAATCGATTCAGGAAAGCATCGCCCCGCTGAAATTGCAAAAATTATAGAGGGAAAGCTGAACGGTTGATTCTCATCTAGGAGGCTCTGCAATGTCCAGATTCATTGAGCGCATCCGCGCAGATACTGATTGCAATTATGGGAAGAGGCCTGACGAGCGGTCTTTAAGAGAGCATCTCGCGCTGGGAGTGATTCCAATTGACAAGCCGCCCGGGCCGAGTAGTCATGAAGTTAGCAGCTGGGTCAAACGCATAACGGGCGCTTCCAAGAGCGGTCATTCCGGTACGCTCGATCCAAAGGTTAGCGGGGTTTTACCAACAGCCCTTGATTGCGCAACCAAAGCCCTAACCTTTCTTCTTAAGAGCGATAAGGAGTATGTTGGCCTAATGCACTTTCATAAAAAGCTTGATTCGAGCGCTGTGAAAAAGCTGTTTTCTGAATATGTGGGTATCATAAGGCAAAAGCCTCCGGTGCGCTCCGCTGTTAAGCGCGTTAGGCGTGAAAGGCGCATACACTCGCTCGAACTCATTGAACTCGATGGCAGGGATGCACTATTCCGGGTTTCATGCGAGGCAGGTACCTACATACGCAAATTATGCCATGATATTGGAAAGCGCACTGGAGCGGGAGCACACATGCTTGAGCTCAGGCGAACAAGGGCCGGCGGCTTCAACGAAGAGCAGGCATGCACGCTTCAGCAGTTGAGCGACGCAGTCTGGCTTTGGAAGGAGCGCAAGGATGAGAGCGAACTGC
>QMVF01000055.1 GCA_003660965.1 Microcaldota archaeon | reverse complement strand
GCTTTAAGGAGCATCAGGCTTTTTGCACATCCACCTCTTTTGCGTAGTAATATACTCTTCGGCCCACCTGCTTCTTTTCAAGCAGGCC
Source organism: Microcaldota archaeon (assembly GCA_003660965.1). Taxonomy (GTDB): domain Archaea; phylum Micrarchaeota; class Micrarchaeia; order Burarchaeales; family Burarchaeaceae; genus B9-G16. The sequence continues at coordinate 5,632 of QMVF01000055.1, read as the reverse complement.
CTGATCGTAAAGCTTGTTCAAGCGGGCACAAGCCGCATTGGTTCCCTTGTACTTGAAGCGCTTCTTCACGTCAGTTGCATAAACTCTGCCCTTGTCCTTCACGAACTGCATTACTTCAAAGTCAACATCAGGTAAAATGGTGGGCGGGCGCGGGCCCTCAGGCCGTGTACTCCCCTCCAGCTTCCTCAGTCTAGCCTCGATTGACTCAAGCCTTGCAAGCAGAGTTTTGAGAATCCTGTTCGTATTCTCCCTTTCAGAAGCAGCTACGTGGAAAAGTGAGCCCAAGAATACAGGGTCTTTCAGCTTCTCGTGTATGTTAACTATTTCGGCCTTTAGATTTTCCACTTCTACTGAAACCGGGTTATCGGGATTAACTTTAAATGTTCTTTCGTTGTTATTGTATCGAGTCATGTACTCCCCCTGACTTATTCAAGATTGTGTCATGATAATATCACGATATGTTTATAAAGCTAACTGCTTACGAGGGAGCTTTCGGGTGGTACGAGATGCGAACGCTTGCAGAGGCAATAGTTGAACTTTCTGATGCAATGGAGGAGAAGGATGTACATGCTCTTCGTAAGCTGAGCAATCAGTGTTTGGATAAAGTGTCTCTTGAAGAGAAGCATGCGTTCCTTAAGCCTGCCATGATTGCATATGCTCTTGCTAAAGTGATAGCAAAGCCCCATTATTGGAAGGGGCGCTCCCAGACCGTATTTTTCAACGAAGCTCTTAAGAAATTCGAAAGGGCTGCTGCGGTTGCTGAAAGCGATGAGGGGACTGCTCTCGATCTTTTGGAAGATGTTGAGAAAATGCTTAGGGCGCTTGATGTTAAAGACAAGAGGTTTGTTAGGGATATAATGGAAAAGGCTAAGCTCAAAACCGCTTCAACCTTGTATGCTCAGGGCTTTTCGCTTGACCGGGCAATTGAGATGACTGGCGCGGATAAGAGAGAGCTGATAAAATATATTGGAAAGACCATGATGTTTGACAGAACGGGAAGCGCTAGGAGCATGGAGCAGAGGCTCAAGGCACTGCGTGAAATAATTTCATGAGAGTGAGTGTTTGACTAAAAGTAATGACATAATATGCGATTCAAGCTCTTTAATCTCGCTTGCTGATTCATGCCTTCTTCCAACACTTAAAACAATAAAGGAGCATTTGAGCGGGAGTATATTCATCTCCCCCCGCGTTGAATACGAATCCATATCTAGGCCCATGGGAATCCGCGAGTATTCGCTTGCTGCACTCAGATTGAAGCAGGCAGTTGCTGAAGGAACCCTTACTCTGATAGCAGGTAAAAAGCCAGCCGTGGATACGAAGAAAATTCTTGAGCATGCAAACGGAATTTACGCAATAGGCAAAAAGCCGCTGAGAATCATACATGAGGGAGAGGCTGAGATGCTGGCTCTTGCAAAGGAGCTTGAAATACCAAATATATTGATGGATGAGCGTACAACCCGCATGCTCTCCGAATATCCGGAGGGTTTGAGAAAGCACTTTTCCAAGGAATTCAGGCAGCAGGTTAAGGTGAATGATAGTCATTTGGGATGGTTCAGGAAATTTACGGAGGGAATGAGAATTTTTAGAAGCAGCGAAGTTGTTGTGATAGCCTATGAGCTTGGCTATTTCAAGAAGCATAAGAGAATGGAGAGGCAGATGCTGGAGGCTTCTCTTTATGCTCTTAAATTTGCAGGCTGCGGCATAACTTTTGATGAAATAAAAAAGTTCATGGCTAAGAGGAGATAGGATGGAGGAGCAGGCTTATCTGAACGAGTTCAGCGGGAGTACTGGAAAGGTTGTTGTTATAATGGATGAGCGGGAGCGCAAGAGTGTGATGCGAAGCATGCTTGAAGAAATGGGTGCTGAAGTCAGGCAGATTGTGCTGAATGTTGGGGATTTCATACTTTCAGATAGGGTGGTGGTTGAGCGCAAAACCAGGAACGATTTTGAGAATTCTATAATCGATGGAAGGCTTTTCAAGCAGGCGGAAGCAATGAAGCAGTTCAAAAAGGCTGTAATGATAGTTGAAGGGGAGAATTTTGAGGGAAGGATAAACCGGAAGGCACTGCTTGGTGCAATTACTTCACTTATGCTAGATCATGATATTCAGCTTTTCTTCACTGTGGATGAGGAGCGCACCGCCGAACTGCTATTCACGATTGCAAGGCGTGAGCAGCTTATTGAAAAAAGGCCTGTTAGGCTCAAGGGGGACAAGCGCGTTTCCACTTTGGCACAGCAGCAGCAGATGATAGTTGAAAGTTTGCCTAATGTTGGACCTCAGTTCGCGCGCGCGCTTTTGAAGAAGTTTGGAACTGTGGAAAAGGTTATGAAGGCAAGTGAGAAGCAGCTGCTCAAGGTTAAGAGGATGGGGGAGAAGAAGGCAAGGCTTATAAGAAAGGTGCTTAGCGAAAAGTGGAAGAATGATGAAAATATTTAATAACATGAGGAGAAATAGAGAAGCGCAAGGTGATGTTCAATGGCTAAGAAAAAGAGGTCAGGGGCTAAGAAATTAAAGGCTAGGAAGGCAAAGACTAAGTCTAAATCTAAGAAGAAGGCTAAGAGGGTTAAGCCCAAGATGAAGAAGTCCAGAGCCAAGGCGGAAGCAAGGAAGGCAAAGAAGACAAAGCCTAGGGTGAAGAAGGCAAGGGTTAGCAAAAAACAGGTAGAGCAAAAGGTACCTATGGAACCAGTGCTTCCAAAGCCCTCTCCGCCATCGCCTGTAGTAGTGGTTCCAAAATCAACCATAAGCCAGCCTCCTTCGGTGGATAAGATTCATCTTCAAAATATAGGCTATGAGATAGCGAGCATGAAGAGGATGCTTGAAAGAATGCTTGCGCAGCTTGAAAAGCTGGAAGCTGAATTGGCTGAGAGAAGGGCTGAAGTCTAAAGCAGCTTTCTCAGTCTCACCAAATCGCGCACCACTAAATCAGGCTTTGAAGCTCCCTTTGCCTGCCCAGCTATCTTACTGCTGGTAACTCCTGTTAAAACCAGTATGCTGTATGCGCCCGCCTTGTTTGCCATCAGGATATCGGTATCAAGTCTGTCACCTATAACTGCAACTTGCTGGGCGCGCAGGCCCATTAATTTAAGGCATAGCTTCATCATAAAGGAGCTGGGCTTTCCTATTATTTTGGGCTTTTTCCCCGAAGAGTTCTGCACCGCACCTATCATTGCACCAGCGCCAGGCATGATTCCCTTTTCGCTCGGGTAGGTTGCATCCGCATTGCAGGCAAGGAAAACAGCTCCTGAGCGCAGAAGGTATAGCGCGTGGGTCAATTTCCTGTAGTTTATGTGCCTGTCCAGGCCTACCAGAACCACCCGCGCATTCTGCTTTCCCACTTCGAGGCCTGCCCCTCGCACCTCTTTTGCAAGATCGCCCTCCCCTAGTATGAAAACCTTGCATTTACCATAAGTTTTTAGAATGTATTGAGCTGCCGCATAGCCGGAGTTTATAACCTCCGAGGGCTTGCAAGGCATTCCAAGCGAAGCAAGCTTGCGCGCGATTGCCTTTCGCGAATGAAAGGAGGCGTTGCTGAGAAAGCATATTTCAGCGTGCTTTTTCCTAAGGGCTTTCAGAAGCTGCCTTGCTCCGGGAATTGGCCTGCTTCCCTTGTACAGCACCCCGTCAAGGTCCAATACATAGCCTTGAAAGCTCTTCATGTGCGGAATGTTGGGAGCAAAGCTTTAATAGGAATTTGCGAGGTAATGAGAAGGATAGCTATGAGAACTGCTCTCTCGTTCGCACTATTGCTCCTAGTTTCACTAGCTGCAGCAGACCAGTATGCAGTGCATAGAATAAGTTATGGAGGAGAGGAGAGTTCCTGGAAGCCGTTCCAATTTCCAAGCGATGTTTGGGTTGATGATGCTTCGGATAGGCTGTTCATTTCAGACCCTTTCAACTATGCAGTTCAGGTTTACACTACTGAGCTCGAGCACCTTTCAATAATAGGTGGAAATTTGAACAATCCGGCAGGCCTTTCCCAGCCCAAGAGCGTTACCTTTGCTCACAACAGAATATACGTTGTGGATCCCGGGGTGGGGGGAGTTAGAATTTTCGATTCTGGCTACAGTTCTATTGATTCCATGCTCAGCGGAGGGTCCTCTGCATACCAGTTCAACGTACCCTCAGGTATAGCAGTTGATGGGAATAAGAACATATATGTGGCGGATACGGGGAACAATAGAATTCAAGTGTATGATGACAATCTTGAATATCAGAATACTATAGGTGAGTATGGAACTGTTGGGGATAATGCTCTCAATTCTCCCCGCGGGCTTTTCATAAAAGATGATGTGCTTTACATAGCTGATTCTGGGAACAATCGGATTAAACTGGTTCATACAAACGGAACTTTCATAAAATCAATAGGGATTGGAGCCGGAGGAGTTACTCTCTACCAGCCCATGGATGTTGCAGTTGGGTTTGACAATAAAATTTACGTTGCGGATACGCTCAATGATAGAGTGGTGGTGTTCTCTCCTGCAGGAAACCCGCTGGCAACTATTGAGGGCAATTTGAGCGGTAAGTACCTGGACAACCCTTCTGGAATCTACGTTGATTCTCGCGACTACATCTACGTTGCAGATACAGATAATAATAGAATAATAGTTTTGAAGCCGACTTCAGAGATTCCTGCAATAGCACTGAATGCCTCTGATGAAATAAGCGCTGCTGCTTCTGAAATCAGTGAGTTCAACGCTTTGGTGGATGCAATACCTGAGGGCATTGAGTTCACTGGAGGGGACAGGGGGGCTGCGAGCTATCTGGAGCTGGCGCGGGAAGAGTATGATGAAGGGGATTACACAGGAGCCTCTGAAACCGCCAGGCTTGCACGCTCGCTTATAGCTGAAGCACGGCAGGAGCTGGAGAAGGTGCTCAACTTCACTTTGAGTGGAGAGCTGGAGGTTCTTATGGCTCGGCTTGACCTTTATGATCAGAATATAAGTGCAGGAGAGCTTGAGGAGCTTTCAACTGAGGAGCTTCGCTCGCAGGCAGATGAAATCAGCCTTATGCTTGAAAATTCTGAGTATGTGGAAGCTGCGACTTCGCTTAACCTGTTGGAAGAGGGGGCGGACCAGCTGGAAGCCGATATAAATGCTGAACTGGAGGAGGCTAAAAAGAGCAGGCAGGAGCTTATGGCATCCTTGGACTGGATTCTGGATGCAAGCTCGGAATTGAAGGAGCGAGCCTCCTACTACCGGCAGGCCCTGAATACAACTGCGCTTGACATGCACATAGAGAATGCAAGCTTCCTGCTCTCGCGCGATCTTTTTTCAGCAACCAAGGAATATGAGATTGCATATGCTGAATATCAGGAGCTCAACTCAACGCTTGAAGAGATTATAGGCAAAATAATAGATGCGAATGAGACCATAGCATATGCAGAGGCGCACATAGCAGAAGCAAATGAGAGCTCGGGCCGGTTTGCCAAGCCAGATATGAGTGTTGCGCTTGGAACGCTTGAAGAAGCAAGGGGAGTTTTGTACTCAAACCCAGAGCTTTCGAAAGAGCTTGCGTCTCAGGCTGCGCAAGAGGCAGATGCTGAAAAGGAAAGGGTTATGGCTGTGGAAAACACGGTTATGCGGGGCGTGTTGATAATGCTTTTCATTTTGGCATTGGCCGCCCTGATAG
>QMVF01000054.1 GCA_003660965.1 Microcaldota archaeon | reverse complement strand
GGATTTAAATATGTTACGGGGCTTTCACTCCTTCCCCTTCCTCGCTTCAAATTCCATCTTTGCATAAAATCTTACATTTTTTCCAATCCCATTTTTCGAAAGATCTTTCAAAACTTCAAGCACTTCCTCTCGTTTCAATTCGGAAACTTCTTCTAAAAATATTTTTTTCGCTTCCAAAACTTCGATTTTCATCTCAGCACTAGTATTTTCAAGATAATTCCCAAATTTTATTTCATGCATTGCTTCACAGAGTTCATATATGTAATTATAAAATGCAAATCTCAGTGCCTGTTTGGAACCTCGACTTCGAATTCCCTCAGCTAATGGGTTTTTGTGCCCGACTTTATTCCTATCTCTTCTTGCATCTTTTTGTCCTGCATGTGCTTGAACTATCATCAAATTACCTCTGAAGAACTAGTTCTAATCTACTCCAAACTTCTATTTAAATCAATAGCCAAAACTCGCAAGCGTCAAATATATATTATTTACGCTTCTCTATATAGCCTAATTCGAGGTGTATATATGGTTGAGCGAAAGCTGCAATTTACAGGAGGTTCAAGCTTCATAGTATCCCTTCCAAAGCAATGGGTTTCTAAAAGCGGCTTGAAAACGGGAAGCATAGTTCATATACTCCAAGAAAAAGACGGAAGCCTGCACATAACCCCCAAAAAGGTTGAGAGCGGTCCGAAGGAAAGCACAATATTGAAACGCGGAAGCACTACAAGCACCCTTACCAATATAGTTGCGGCCTACATAGCCGGCGCTGATAAAATAATAGTGAAGGGCAAGGATACTGCAGAGGTATGCGAGGAAGCTAGGCTTAGGCTATCTGGTTTGGAAATAGTTGAGGAGCATCAGGATAAGACTGTGATGCAAGTTTTTGCTAATGAGGAAGATCTTATTTTTGCAACCCTGCTCAAGAGGCTTTATTTGGTAACTGATGTAATGTGCAACCTTGCCATAAGGTGCCTTTCAAAAAAGCAGGATCTCAGGCGAGAGGCACAGAGGCGCGACAATGATGCGGACAGGCTCTATCTTTTGATAATGAGATGCCTTTACAATACAGCAGGGCCATATTCACCAATGAAGGCAACTGCGGTGCGCGCAATAGAAAGGGTGGCTGATCATGGTGAAAGCATCTGCAATATTTCCTCCACACTCGCACCCAATCCCGCACTCGCATCCTTGCTCAAGGAAATAGTTAATTTCTATTCAGAGGCAGTAAAATGCATAATAGAAGTAAAGTTTGATGAATCTCTTCTCGATAAACATAAACTGCTTGATAAGAGAAGGCAGTCGAAGATGGCTGAACTCATAAAGCGCGAGAGGAATAAGGAGAAGATGATGGCGCTAATAACCCTTGAGGAAGACTTCCACAGAATTCTGAATTACTCAATGAATCTGGTTGAGATGGCAGCCAACATGAGCTATGTGGGTGAAAGCCATACCGAGGCCTAGCGCGCAAGCTTGCCGTAGCCCGGCTTGATAAGTAGCTTTCCATCATAGTATGCTTCCTTGCCCCTAAGCACAACGCTCCTTATCTTCCCTTTCATTCCATAGTTAACGAACGGGCTCCAGCCGCACTTCGAGTGTAGGTCCTCCTCATGAAGCCTCCAGCTCTCGTTCATGTCAACTATCAAAAAGTCTGCATCTTTTCCAACTGCCAGCTCACCTTTTTTCTTCAGGCCAAAAATTTCAGCAGGCCTGCTGCACATCAGCTGGCATAAGCGCACAAGCGAAAGCTTGCCATCATTAACTGCTGTAAGCATGAGCGGAAGCATCGTCTCAACTCCCGGCACTCCCGGAGGCGCACTTACAGATTCCTTTTCCTTGCGAGTATGCGGTGCATGGTCGCTTGCTATAATATCAATCGAGTCCAGCCGGTTCCAAAGCGCTAGCCTCTCCGCCTCCCTTCTCAAGGGCGGATTGGTTTTGCCATAATTGCCAAGCAGCTCAAGGTCCTTTATGGAAAGGAACAGGTGGTGAGGTGTGACTTCACAAGTAACGTTGGGGAATGATTTTGCCAAATCAATTTCTTCAGCCGTAGTTGCATGCGCAACGTGAAGCTTCCTCCCATTGGCAAGTATGCAGGCCTTTGAAATCCCAACCATCATCGCTCTTGCACTTCTTGCCGTTGCCCTTTCAGAAGGCGCAAGCTCCTCTGCATTCTCCGGGATTGCCTCCTCCTCTTCACAATGAATTATTACAGGCTTCTTTCTGTTGAACGTTTCAAAATGTTTTTCAATAGCTTTCCTCGTGCTCAGCTGCATTCCTCCTCCGCTTTTGCTGAAGAACATTTTGAGACCTGCGCAGAGCTTCCCAGCCTTCTTTACTTCCTTAAAATTATTCTGAGTTGCTCCAAAATGAAGCGCATAATCGCAGCATGACTTTTCCTTTGCAAGCTTCAGCTTTGCCTTTAGAGCTTTTATGGTAGTAGTTGCAGGCCCGGAATAAGAGGGCATATCCATAACTGTAGTAACCCCTCCTGCAAGTGCAGCTATTGATCCACTCTCAAAATCCTCCTTTTGCGTTCCGCCCGGATCGCGGAAGTGAACATGTGCATCAACTGCTCCTGGAAGAATGTAATGTCCGCTTGCACTGATTTTCTCATCACCAGAAAGGTTCTTTCCAATTCTCTTTATTTTTCCTCGCTCATACTGCAAATCTCCATCAAAAATCCTGTTTCGCAAGACTATTTTTGCATCCTTTATTATCACTAGCCACACCCCTCACTCTTCAATTTTCCTACCGCTCGCATCTCTTGCTTCTCTTCCAAATTCCTTGAACTTGCTCACGTCATCGAAAATCGTTCCATCTAAACAGGCAAGCTTGCCATCAATTGCGCATTGGCCGCAAATTCCAAAACCGCATTTCATGTACCTTTCAATTGAAACTTGGTATGGCGTTTTATAACGATCACACAGGTCAACAACTGCCTTCATCATCCTTTCAGGTCCGCAAGTATAAACGCACGAGTACTTTTCCTTCTTCAACAAGTCTTCAAGCGCATCCGTAACCACCCCTTTTCTCCCCGCGCTTCCATCATCGGTGGTTATTATGTTTTTTCCCTTGGGAAGGCTCATAAGCAGTTTCTTGTTTCTCGCACCCATTATTATGGTCGTATCCACCTTGGACTCCCTAGCCCGCGCGTACAAAAACCGCAGAGGCGCTATACCGTATCCACCCCCCACCAGAATTATTTTCTTCCCCTTCAACTTATATGAGTTCCCATAAGGGCCGCGCACCCACATGTGCTTCCCTGGCTTCAGCCTGTGGGCTGCCCTGCTCCAAGGCCCCACTGCAGCTATGCTCAGTGCAAAAGGGTAATCATTTGCAATGCTCATAGGCTTCTCATCCTTTCCAGGAAGCCATGCCATTACAAATTGACCTGGCTCTGCTATTATGCGCCTGTCGAATACAAAAGTTCTTACAAGTTCGTTCTCCTCGACTATTTTGCTAATTTCGATTCGATGCGGAAGCATGCTCATTCCTCTAGCTTTATCTGACTCAGCTTTGCATAGCCTTTGTCCCTCATGAATATTTCCATTTCCTCAGCAATGCGCTTGAATACTCTGTCACGGAATGCGATTGCACTTCCAACCCCTACCGCAGTTGCACCTGCCATCAGCATTGCTATGGCATCCCTTCCCGTAGTCACACCTCCAGTACCTATTATTGGAATTTCAACTGCATTGCGCACATCGTAAACTGCCCTCACTGCTATTGGGTTTATGGCAGGTCCGCTCAATCCTCCCACCTTGTTTGCAAGCACTGGCCTTCTTGCATCAACATCAATAACCATTGCCTTTACTGAATTTATTGCACAAATAGCATCCGCTCCAGCACCTTCAACTGCCTTTGCAATCTCCCCTATATCGCTCACATTTGGAGAAAGCTTCACACAGAGTGGCACCTTGCCGCATGCCTCTTTTGAAACTTCGGTAACCTGCGCCGCATCCCTTGCAACGCAGGCAAACGGCTTTGCAACCTTCTTACCAGGCTCATGGTGCGGGCAGGAAATGTCGATTTCAATCAATGCAGGCTTAACGCTCCTCATTTTTTCGCACATGCGCGCATAATCATCAAACGAATTTCCAAAGGCGCTTGCTATCACCGGCACACCTGCATTCTTTATTGCAAATCGCAACTCATCAAGCATCTCATCCACGCCAGGATTGCACAGCCCCATTGCATTGATAACCGCGTTGTCCCAATGAAATACAGACGGGTTTCCATAGCCTCTGCGCGGCTGAAGCGAGCATGATTTAGAAGTCACTGCACCTGCTCCCTCCTTTGCAGCCCTCACCAGATTTCCGCCAGTAAGACCCCATACTCCTGAAGCTAGAACAAGCGGATTGGTCATGCGCACTCCGCATAATTCGGTTCTCAAAGAGGGCATCGCTTAGCAATCGCTGATAATGGTTTTAAGGCTTTTGAAACTCTGCCCATTCCTCAACAGCCGCCCTTACTCCCCTGTTCAACCTGTGCCTTGTCTGCAAGGTTGCATAATAGAAAACTCCAATGAATGCAATCGCAAGCACCCCAACCATTACCGGGTTGAAGCCGAATATGGGGATGCGCAGGGCGTAGATTACAAGCTCATCTATTATTGAACTAACGTTGAAAAGCGAGTGCAGTGCAATTGCCATGAACAGGCCAGGAAGGAACGCAAGCCGGGAGTAGCGTGCAAGATGTGGCTGTGATTTGAAGTAGCCAATGAATGCCCCACAGGTCGCAGTGAATGCTCCATGGGCCATTGAATTGAAAAGTAGCCTGTAAGTTATGAAGTCCACCCATCCCACAAGACCAAGTTCAAAAGGATTGGCACGGGCCATGAAGTAGAACCAGTTCTCCAAAACAGAAAAGCCAACTCCGATTACAAAGCCATATAGCAGCCCATCCAGCATATCATCCAATTCGTGATGGCCTGCCAGAACCAGAACTCCAATTCCCTTTGTGAATTCTTCGAGCACGGGTGCTATTACTGCGGTTCCTATAAATGTGGTTGCGGTTATTAGTGCTGCATCCTGCTGGCTTAGATAAATGCCAAGCAGATTTGAAACTATGCTGTTCAAGGCAAATGCCAAAAGCGCGGAAAATATCCCCCAAACAAAGGCGGAAAATATGAAGCGCAGGGGTTCACGCTCATAAACATCTGCCAGCCACGCCATTGCCATGTAGATTACAGGGATGCTCAGCGCACCTATTCCTGTAAGCAGAAACATCTTGGCTCCAATACTGCTTCCATAAAGCGAAATACCGTAGTTGAGCATTACAGTTGCAAACAGCCCTATGAGCACGAGTTCAAAGATCATGAAAATTGGATTTATGAAAAGGTCGGCAAGCATTTCCCCAAAGGGCCGTCTCTTAACCAGCGGAAAGAATAGGGAGGCAGTGGTGTACTCTCCCGGAATCAATCCCCCTTCATCCTTTCTTATAAGTGCAAATTCAAAAAGCACTACCAGAAGAATCACAATTCCCATCCCCAGCAGGGGAATCAGCAGAACGTTCACCTTGACTATAGACTGCCTTACCTTTTCCTCATAACTGCTCCAATCAACTAGCACTGAAAATCCCTTACCCTTTATTTCTCCCTTTGCTTGTGCCAGCAGCATGTAGTTTTTGATTTCCTCGCTCGAGCCTTTGTAGGTAACATTGATTCCAATTCTCACCTCACTGCTTTCATCAAACGTTCCCAACTCTTCAATCACCCTCCATGTTTTTCCCTCACTTTCAGCAAGGTAGAGGGTTATTCTCTCCTCAGGCATAATC